>DKNL01000074.1 GCA_002474325.1 Opitutales bacterium UBA7389 | reverse complement strand
CACCCTGGATCTCAACCTTATGGGAACCGTATTGCCTACGCAAATACTGGGGCCACATATATTAAAACAGGAGCGAGGTGCTATCCTCAACATCTCATCGATGAACGCCTACCGCCCTCTGACAAAGATTCCCGCCTACTCGGCCGGCAAATGTGCTGTGGGGAATTTCACGGAGTGGCTCGCCGTTCACTTGGCAAACACAAAGGTAAGGGTAAACTCGATCGCGCCCGGATTCTTCCTAACCGAACAGCTCAAATTCCTGGCCTTCGACGAATCAGGGGAACTCACAGACCGGTATAAACGCGTGCTAGAATCGACACCCATGCATCGCTTTGGGCAAACCAACGAATTGGTCGGACCCACCCTCTTTCTGCTATCCTCGCTATCTGGATTCATTACTGGAGTCACAATCCCAGTAGATGGCGGGTTCAATGCCTTTAGTGGCGTTTAGGATTCAAAGAACAGATCGCTTTCATATATGAACGGAAAACTGAATATCGGTATCGTCGGTCTCGGAAGACTCGGCAGCCTCTACGCTAACTACTTCGCCAACCGTCTACCTGACGCGAACCTCGTGGCCGTGTCGGATGTACGCCAAGAAGTCGCTAAGCAAATCGCCCACGAATATAAAGCGAAAAACTGGTATCAGGGTTACAAGGACTTGATCGCCGATGAAGATGTGGAAGCTGTCGTCATCGTAACCCCAACTAAATTCCATACGGAAGTTGCCGTGCATGCCGCGAGGGCGGGTAAGAAGATATTTTGCGAAAAACCGCTATCTTTGAGCATCGAAGGCAGCGTTGAAATCAAAGATGTGGTCGAGGAAACCGGTGCATTTTTTCAATTAGGATTCATGCGGCGTTTCGACAGCGGCTACCTCACTGCCAAGAATAAAGCCGACTCGGGCGAGATAGGCAATCGCGTGCAATTCAAATCGACTTCGCGCGATCGCGAAAGACCGGATCTGGACTATCTCAGGCCGGAAAATAGCGGCGGACTTTTTGTGGATATGGGTATCCACGATTTCGATCTCGCTCGCTGGCTCATGGGCGAGGTGAAGAGTGTCTACGCTACAGGCGGCGTTTTGGCTTATCCTGAAATGAGCGAGATTGGCGATGTCGACAATGCCATCGTCAACCTGTATTTCGAAGACGGCACAATCGGAGCCATCGACCTCTCTCGAAATGCCATTTATGGATACGAAATCTGCTCCGAAATTCTTGGGACCAATGGGGCCCTGCAAATCGGCTACCATCGGGAAACCCCACTGCAAGTTATGAAAGCAAACGAGATTTCCCACGACGTCGTCCCCGGATTCTATGAGCGATTCGAAAAGGCCTACATCGACCAACTGCAGAATTTCGTGGACAACGTCTTGGTCAACAGTCCTCCAACCATCACCGCAGATGACGGACTCAAGGCCCTGCTAATAGCCCTTGCTGCGACGAAGTCGCTACATGAGAACAGGCCCGTTGAGCTATCGGAATTTCGATAAGCTTCCGACTATACAATAGCGGTACCTTGGGGACGCCAGTTAACAAAGCTTTCTTCCCTCTGTAGATCGCTTTCAGCGAACAGGATCCCGACAAGTCGGGAGCATTATATCCGATGCCCTGCTTAAATCAGCAATAGGGGGTAGCGCGGTGCTTTAGAGCACATATAAAACCATGGGCTTTTTCGGCTATTTTGTCAGTAGATTTGATTAGTATTTGTCACTCCTAACAGGATGCCTCTAAATCAGGATACCTAGTTGTCACTCTATCTTAATGTCCAACACCCCAACACGCCGAAAATTCATACAGTCCGCATCGACCGCTGTGGCGGCTCCGATGCTTCTTCCTTCGTCCATACTCGGACAATCCCGTACCTCGCCAGGGAATCGCATCACTCTCGGTGCTATAGGCATGGGCTCGAAGGGAATCGCCAATCTCCGGAATTTCCTCTATGAATCGGATGTTCAAGTTGTAGCAGTCTGCGACGTCCACGATTCCCACCATAGGGACGCCAAACCCGGAGAACGCCCACCACTCGGGCGCAAACCCGCCAAGCAAATAGTGGAAAAGCACTATGCCAAATCAACGAGATCAGGGACTTTTGCAGGCTGCGATGCCTACGAGGACTACCGTGAGCTTTGTGCGCGCGACGACATCGATGCCATCATGGTCGCCACGCCCGATCACTGGCACGCTCTTTGCGCCCTGGAGGGATTGCATAACGGCAAGGACGTCTATGGTGAAAAGCCAATCACTCATCTTTTTCCGGAAGGACAAGCCCTTTATCGAGAGGTCGAAAATCGAGGAGCCATCTTTCAAGTAGGCTCACAGCAACGTTCGCAAACACGATTTCGTATCGGCGCCGAAATCATCATGAATGGCCTACTGGGCAAGATTAAGAATATCGAAGTTGGCCTTCCCACAGGCCATTCCCAACCCGTGAACGAGCCTTCTGTGGTCACCAAAACACCTAAAGGCCTTGACTACGATTTCTGGTGTGGGCCAAGCGAGAAGCTACCCTACATCTTCGCTCGGCATCACCGATATTGGCGTTGCCATGACGCTTACGGCGGCGGCACACTTATGGATTGGATTGGGCATCACAACGATATCGCTCATTGGGGAATCGGCATGGATTACGGTGGGCCCGCCGAGGTGGAGGCAACCGGATGGACCTTTCCTCAAACAGATGTCTACAACACCGCTGTGAACTTCGAAATTCGTTCCCGATACGAGAACGGGATCACATCATCGATATCAGATAAGCACGCGATCGGAGTTAAGTGGATCGGCGAGGAAGGCTGGGTGCATATATCCCGAAATTCCATGAATGCCTCCAATCCCGAATTTCTTCGCGAATCCTTTGATAGAGGTAAAATTAAGGCCGCTGTATCCAATAACCACAAACGAAATTTCATTGAATGCATCAGATCGCGTAAACTGTGCATTGCCCCAGCCCAGGTCGGGCACCGATCCATCACCCCCGGCCACCTTGGCATCGTCTCCCAAGCGGTCGGCAGGCCACTTAAATGGAATCCGAGAACGGAGACCATCATCGAGGATGAGGAAGCAGACCGACTTTTGAGGACAATCCCCTACCGGGAGCCATGGAAGTTGGGCTGAAATAAATTTATTTTAAAATTCTTCCATTTTTTGGATACGAAAAAGACATGACAAGACCTTGGATATCCAGTGCTTCCCTTATCTTTATCGCGACCCAAGTGGGCTTCGCAGAGGCTAAACGGGCCCGCGAATGGGGCATACCCTTCGAAGGCATTCCTGGAGAGCTCAATGCCATAACCGATGTAGCTGGGGTTCAGATCGGGCACAGCACCATCATCAAGGGCTCTGGTCGCCTGAAGGCTGGCAAAGGACCTATACGTACAGGAGTGACCGCGATCCTGCCAACGGGTCGTAAGTATCGGCCTGTATTCGCCTCCCACGCTACTCTCAATGGCAATGGAGAATTAACCGGGACCGCGTGGATCGATGAGTCAGGTTTTTTGGAAGAGCCTATTCTCTTTACCAATACTCACAGTGTCGGCGCTGTATACGAAGCTTCCATACATTGGAGGCGTGAACAGAGTTTCCACGGATCGAACAACGAGACGGGGTGGGCTTCCTTGCCGGTCGTCGGGGAAACTTGGGATGGGCGCCTGAATGACATCCATGGACATCACGTCAAGCGAAAGCACGTTTTCGAAGCCCTCGATAGCGCCCGAGCCGGACCCGTGCCTGAAGGTAATGTCGGAGGCGGAACCGGAATGGTCTGCCATCGGTTTAAAAGCGGAATCGGGACAGCGTCCCGCATTACGAGGAGCGGATACGCGCTCGGTGCCATCGTCCAGGCCAACTACGGTCGCCGAGAGGACCTAACTATCGCGGGTATTCGCGTCGGGCAGCAATTGACCGACCTGATGCCCGAATACGATCGGGCAAACACGACCGCTCAAGGGA
>DKNL01000190.1 GCA_002474325.1 Opitutales bacterium UBA7389 | reverse complement strand
ATAATTGTTGGCTAGCTCCTTTCCTGGGAAGCATGTAAGCGTCGAATAACTGCCTCGGTCTGTGAATCCCAGGACGCTATCGTTAGCAATCTCGTCGCAAAAACGGATGCATCGTGAACAGAGCACGCAGCGTTCATCATCCAAAGTCACCCTAGGGCCCAAGCGGGTGCGCTTCGGCTTAACATTTTTTTCTTCGATAAACCGGCTATGCCCTCGGCCATGCTTGGACGAGAATTCCTGCAAGGTGCATTCACCTGCTTGGTCGCAAATCGGACAGTCTAGCGGATGGTTAATCAGCAGGAATTCCGTGATCGCCTCTCGCGACTCCAAAGCTTTGGGCGAATCCGTTTTAATATGCATGCCGGGAGCCGCTTTTGTACCACAGGCGATTGCCGGGCCAGGCATCCACATAATCTTCGGGGAACCGTCCTCGTTGAGCATGGGCTCGCCTGTCGCTCGATTACGTCCTGGCATTCCCAATTCGACCAAACACATGCGGCAGTTCCCCGCGATCGAAAGTTTGGGGTGATAGCAATAGTGTGGAATCTCCTTCCGGAGCATCGCGGCAGCGTCGACCATGTTAGTACCCGCTGGCACCTGCAGGTCATACCCATCGATGTTAACTGTAACTAAATTGTCCTTATCTTCCATTAGAGGCGCCTATCGCGTTTCCCGAAAATCCATTCGCTTTATCAGTGATTGCAGGCGAGTTCTTTCGCCGCCGTTCGATCTCCCCCCAAGTGGCTATGCCTTTGAGCGAGATCTCTAAATTCCTCCTCGAATTTGTCCAAATAGCTTTGCACCGGCCAGGCGACGGCAAAACCAAAGGCACAGATTGTCCTCCCCTCGATTTGGTCGGCCACCGATCTTAACAGATCCACGTCTTCTGGGCGGGCTTCGCCATGAACCATCCGCGTAGTGATCTTCTTTAGCCACAGCGACCCTTCGCGGCAAGGCGTGCATTGCCCGCAACTTTCGTGGGAATAAAAGGCCATCAAATTCGCTAACGCCACCGGGATCTCAACGGAATCATCGAGAACCATCATGCCGCCTGACCCCGACATGGAGCCCGCAGCGGCGATTCCATCGTAGTCAAGAGGGATATCTTCGATTCCCCAATCGTACTCATTGCCATCGCGATCCTTGCCCCTGAAGCGCTCCCCGTTTTTCAGGATCTTCATCGACGAACCGCCAGGAATGATAGCTTTGACAGTCCTTCCTTCTTTTGGTCCCCCACAAATATCGTAGACCAGTTCTCCCAAAGTAATTCCCGCAACTTCGTAATAGCCAGGACGCTTAACACCACCAGAAACACACCAAATACGTGTACCCGTATTATTGGGACGGCCAATTTTAGCATACTCCTCCGCTCCCATTTCCAGGATATGCTTAACGTTGCAGAGCGTCTCCACATTGTTCACGATCGTCGGGCACATGTAGAGCCCGAGAGCGGCCGGAAAGTACGGTGGCTTGATCCGCGGATTAGCCCGCTTGCCTTCCAGTGATTCAATCAGTCCTGTTTCTTCACCGCAAATGTAGGCAGCCGCTCCCCGGTGGACGACGATATCGCAGCTGTATCCAGATCCCAGTATGTCGTCCCCGACGAAATTCTTCTCCTTGGCTTCTTTGATCGCCTGTTCCAGGATCTTCGCCCCTTTGGGCATTTCTTCGCGGATATAAATAAAGGCCTTCGCACAATCCGTCGCGAAACAGGAAATCATAATACCTTCGATCAGCTGATGCGGATCCTTATGGACGATCTGCCGATCCTTGAAAGTTCCCGGCTCGGATTCGTCGCAATTGCAGACCATGTACACCGGCTTACCCGATTTGCGATCAACAAAGCTCCATTTGACGCCGGCCGGGAATCCGGCTCCTCCACGGCCACGCAACTGGGAATTTTTTACCTCGTCGCAAATCGTCTGCTTGTCCATGCCCACGGTCTTTTTGAGCATCTCATAGCCCCCGTGCCTCATGTAGCAATCGATGTCCGGCGTGTAGCCGGGCTCATCCGCGTACTTGAGAATAATTCTCTGCTCTCTAGGATGTATCGCCATCTTAATTACGCTTGGACCGCCTCCGACTTAATTTGATCGCAAATGGCCTTGGTCTTTTCCTCATCTAGATTTTCATGAAGCTCGTCATCCACTAGCATAACGGGAGCTGACCCGCAGCTCGCCAAACACTCGGCAAACTCCACAGTCACCTCACCATCCGGAGATATCTCATTTAAATCGGTATCGAATTCCGAAAGCATCTTGTCGCAAACCTTGGCGCCTCCCGCCATTGCGCAAGAAAGGGTTCTGCAAACGCGGATATGCCGCTTTCCAATCCTGTGCTGACGGAAGAAAGGGTAGAAGGTAATCACGGCGAGGACCTGGATTGCTTCCATTCCCAGCTTTCCCGCCACCCATTCAGCCGTTTCATTCGTCAGAAGACCTTGATCCTTTTGAATAGCGTGCAGTAGCGGCATCACCGCGCTCTGCTTTTCCGGATACTTCGGAATAGCTTCTTCGATTTCTGCTAGAGTCTCTGGCTTGAGTTCCATCTATGTAACTGCAAATTTAGCGATCGCATTCGCCCATCACAAAATCCAGGCTTCCCAGAATGGCCGGTATGTCAGAGACCATTCCTCCGACACACACTTTTTCAAGAATGGAAAGGTTGTTGAAAGAGGGCCCGCGAATTTTCAATCGATAGGGCACCCCGCCCCCTTTGGATACGATGTAGAATCCTAAAGCCCCCTTCGGATTTTCCGCCTCGAAGTAAACCTCCCCCGCCGGCATGTCCGGGCCTTCGGTAGTAATCATGAAATTCTGGATTAACTCCTCCATCGAAGTTAGGATCTTCCCCTTATTTGGAGCAAATATCTTCGTCGCTTCTTCAGCGTAGAAGGGGCCTTCTGGCATCTTATCGATCGCCTGACGAACGATGCGAACGCTTTGCCTCATTTCCTCCATCCGTACCGCATAACGGTCATAGCAATCGCCTTTCTCGCCCAAAGGGACTTCAAACTCGTAGTTCTCGTAACCACTGTAGGGAGCGTCGCGGCGCAAATCCACATCCACGCCAGATCCCCGAAGGTTGGGGCCAGTCAATCCATAAGAAACCGCATCCTCTTTGGAGATCACTCCAACGTCAGCTGTACGGTCAAACCAAATACGATTACGAGCGAGCAAGGCCTCGACATCATCTAGGAGAGGGAGAAACTCTTCGCAGAACGTCAAAACTCGGTCCATCCAGCCATCAGGCATATCCCTTGTCACTCCCCCGATCCGCGTATAGCTTGTCGTGAAACGAGCACCCGTCAAATCTTCGAAAAGCTTATATAGTTTCTCGCGCTCAGTAAAGGTGATCATGAACACAGTAAGGGCACCCACGTCCATTGAGTATGCTCCCAGTCCGAGCAAATGAGCTGATATTCGAGCGAGTTCAGTCGTGAGCACACGTATAGCCTGGCAGCGTTCCGGAACTTCGAGATTCGCTAATTTCTCGACCGCCATTGCATAGGCCGCGTTGTTGGCCAATGGAGCGAGATAATCCAACCGGTCCGTATAAGGCACAAACTGGTTGTAGGTCATATTCTCGGCAATCTTCTCATCGCCACGATGCAAATACCCCAAAACGGGGTCGCACATCTTTACGATTTCCCCATCGAGCTCTAAATTCAGTCGAAGCACGCCGTGGGTAGATGGGTGAGACGGGCCCATCGACATCTCCAAATGCTCTGTCTCGAATTTTTGAGCTGCCGCAGCGGTCTTGGCACCGGAATCGGGTGCGGTGTATTCTGCCTTATCGGTTGGCATGGAGGAAAGGGAGGGTCTTGGTTTGGTTAAATTCTATCGGATTCTGCTATTCCGGCTTCTCGTTAGCCTCGTTCCAGCTTTCGTCCTTCGCTATCGGCTCGCGGTCTCCTTCAAAAGTGGATTGGCGAGCGACGAAGGGTCCGCCCGCCATGGGTGCGGGCTTCACTTTAGTTCCGGTTTCCGCGGCTATTTCCGAGTCCCAAAGTTCTTCTTCAAAGCCTGCCAGTGGAAACTCCTTACGAAGCGGATGGTAGGGATATTCATCCCACATGAGAATGCGTCGAAGATCCGGGTGGTCTTCATAGCGAATCCCGAAAAGATCGTAGGTCTCCCGCTCCATCCAGTTGGCGCTCTTGAACAGAGGGCACAAGGTCGGAGCCGACGGGGATTCATCGTCATGACAGTCGGCCGCAATCCGGAGATAGTTATGATTCTTGGACGAGAACAGGTGGTAGACGACCGTAAATCTGGGTGACGCTTCCGTTCCGTTGTCGATCGCCGTCGCATCCATCAGTCCATCAAAATCGTGGTTGTCACGCAGTGTCTTGACGACCACGAAGAGCGAAGCAATCGGACAGTTAAACGCTGGCCAGTCCAACGTTTCCCTTTCCTGGAGCTGAGGACAAACTTCTTGGAGAGCTGATTTGAGATCGTGAGCTAACATAGGAGTGGGCTTTATTCGCTCCGGGTCAGGTTTTTAGCAGAATGCTCTCGACCAACCTTGTCTTGCAGTTTCATCAAGGCGTCCAGCAGCGCTTCTGGCCGCGGCGGGCATCCGCTTACATAAACATCTACCGGAACAATTCGATCCACTCCTTGTAGCGTTGCATAAGATCGGTACATACCGCCTGATGACGCACAAGCACCCATTGCAATCACCCACTTAGGATCGGCCATTTGGTCGTAGATACGACGTAAAGCCGGGGCCATCTTGTAGGTGACCGTGCCTGCCACGATCATGACGTCCGACTGGCGAGGCGAGAATCGCATCACTTCCGCCCCAAATCGGGAAATATCGAAACGTGAGGCTCCGACTGCCATGAGCTCTATCGCGCAACAGGCCAACCCCATGGGCATGGGCCAGAGCGAGTGGGTACGGATCCAGTTTATCACGGCATCCGCCTTGGAAACGACGACCCCGCCCTCGACTTTGCTGTTATATCCTATTTCTTGATTGGAAGAGACCACAACTATGCAAACTACGAACGATGGAACGTAAAGGGGGGTATCCAACATGCAAGCGGGATTTTGAAGAAATCGTTCGGCGAGCAGGCCTTGAACAGCCTAACAAGAAAGAATGAGATTTCGTTTGCGCGAAATCGGATTTTCCCCATTCGTCTCAGCCTCCCAACCTGGACTATCGGAGAGATGTCTGAGTGGTTTAAAGAGCACGCTTGGAAAGCGTGTGTGCAGGAAACTGTACCGCGGGTTCGAATCCCGCTCTCTCCGCCATTTAAAACACTGGTTATAAGACGGATATAAAATTTTTCTCCCGCTTTCCTGCAAAAAACTTACAGGTTTTAGATTATTTACTAAATGGTTAGCTGCGAGAGAGTCCAAGGATTTTGAAGGTCCAATCGAATATCCGGAGGGTTCTGGTATTAGAGGAAATAGGGTATCCAATTCAAAGGTACATATTGATCATCCAGGGTTAACGTGCCTTTGGCTGGGCCCCCTTGAACTA
>DKNL01000069.1 GCA_002474325.1 Opitutales bacterium UBA7389 | reverse complement strand
CGGCCATTCTTTGGTTAGGCTCCGATATAGAGGGCCAAGCCCGTCCTCTCTGCCACTTACAAGTATCTTGCAACACGCCTTTTTTCGGCCCGCCAAATGCTTGCGATCGCCGAAAAATCTTCGGCTTTCGACTTGGAACGCAGAAGGTAATCGAAGGATCGCCATTGCTCGATTTCCTTTTCGGCGGACTCGATTCGGCAAGAGATCTCCAATTCGTCATCCTTACCTCTTCCCCGGAGGCGCTCCTTTAACTCGTCAAAACTCGCGGGCATGATAAATACGGTGACTAGCCGCTGCCCAATCATCGGCTGATTTCGAGCGGCCTCTTGCACAGACGCAACTCCCTGCACATCAATATTCATGACCAGATCAACATCGTCTTCGAGTTTGGCTTCGATTGTCGATTTCAACGTCCCGTATCGATAGGTGTGCACGTGAGCCCATTCGAGGAATTCTCCATCTTCGACTTTGGCATCAAACTGGTCGTCCGAAAAGAAGTAGTAGTCCACCCCGTCTATTTCTCCTTCTCGAGGTGCCCGGGTCGTGCAGGTGACAACACGCTCGAGGTGGCCATTTTCATCCACCAGACGATCGCAAAGCGTTGTTTTGCCACTACCGGCTGGTCCTGCCAGTATCAGCAAAAGGGCAACTTCATTTTCCGGTATAGTCTCCATTTAGCTGGTACTGGTTATCGGTGATTTAGCTCTATCTCAGTAAGCGAAAGCAAGAGCGCTGACAAACCCTCCGTAGATAAGAAACGCTAGTCCAAGCTTCCGCGGACGACCATCGGTAGCGAATAGCCAGGACAGGAAATCCCGCATGCGAAATGGAGAATAACCCAGATAGAGCGATACAGCGATACCTACATAAATCGGAGCCACCATGAACAAACGCAAAGGTTCTTCATAACGGCCGAAGGCGCCGCCCAATATCAGATTGGCCAAAAGCAGGTAGAGAATACATCCACCTCGAACTGACAAGAAATCGGGGGCGTACTTAAAAGCCAACAACCCGATAATCGCGAAAGCTACGAAGATATATTGCCGATACTCCCCATAGTTAGCCTCTCCCAAATTGGCTACCTCCCACAAGGTCCATGCTCCGCCTAATCCCATAGTCACATAAGCTGCCAGTCGCGATCTAGGAAACGACTTCACAAGTATGGTGACAGGCTTGCTAGTCGAGACGAATAGAGCCCCCAATGCTATGAAAAGCAAGCCCGCCAGCAAGGTTGATTGAAATAAGGTCAATTCCATGGTTCTAAATCTTAATCCGCATCGACTCCTGCTAAGACAAGGTCTCCGTATATTGAGCTCGCAGTCGCTCGGTTGATTTTCAATTGGACCAGTTGCCCGATAAGGCGCTCATCGCCATCGAAAAGCGCATTGCGATACCCTCGCGTTTTCCCGGTGAATCGCCCACCCTTTTTCGCGGGTCCCTCGACGAGCACCTCTTCCGTTTTGCCTACTAACTGCTCGTTCCTCCAGAGCGAGCGGTTGGAAAGAATTTTCAAGAGAGCCTGATTACGCCGCTCTTTTTCCTCGGTCGGCACCGGGTCCTCCATTTCCGCCGCTACCGTGTCTGAGCGAACACTGTATTTGAAAATATAGGACATATCAAACCCGATTTCCTCGAAAAACTCGGCCGACTCCTGAAAATCCGCTTCCGACTCTCCGGGAAAACCGACGATGATGTCCGTGGAGAAGCACATGTCCGGAGCCACTGCCCTCAACGATTCCACAATCTCCCGATAGCGTTCCTTGGTGTAAGGCCGGTTCATTGCTCGCAATGTCTTGTTACATCCCGCCTGAAGAGGTAGGTGCACGTACTCGCACAGCTTCGGAACGTCCCGGTATGCCTCGACCAAATCCTGCTTGAATCCCCGGGGATGGGGGGAGGTGAATCGGATCCGCTCGATACCTGCCAAGTCGTTTACCTTTTCTATCAGCTGCACGAATGGAGACTTCCCGCCAACGACCGGAAACTCGCGTCTCCCGTAGCTGGTAACGATCTGCCCAAGAAGGGTCACTTCCTTCACACCCCTATCCGCTAGCTCTTCGATTTCCTCGACGATATGCTCCATTGGTCGAGATCGCTCGCTTCCCCGAGTCTTCGGGACAATGCAAAACGCGCAATTCATATTGCATCCTTGCATGATGGATACAAATGCTCGCACTTGATTATCTTTCGGCAAGTGGTCCCTTATTGTATTCTGGGAGTCCGCCTCCTCGTCCAAATCCACGATAGAATAGGGTCGCGGACCCTGAGCCGCGTAGCTTCGAACCAAATTGTCTAAATGGTCAGGAACTGCATGGAACCGTTGAGTTCCCACGACCAAGTCCAAATCTGGAAGCCGCTCCAGAAGCTCGCTTCCCCGATTCTGAGCCATACATCCCATGATCCCTATCATGAACTTGGAGTCCGTCTTCTTTCGCTTGGCCAAATAGCCCGCTTTGCCAATGGCCTTTTGCTCTGCCTGGTCCCTGACGCTGCAGGTATTCAATAGTACCACATCCGCATCGAACTCGTTATCCACTACCGAGTAGCCACGATCACGCAGCGAAGAAGCGACTTGCTCGCTGTCCCGCTCGTTCATTTGGCACCCGTAAGTCTTGATAAAAACTCGATTCATGTCTTTTCGAGAACCCAAACGGGATAGAGGATGGTTGGCCTAGGTCAAACAAGAAGGAGCGGCTCTCCTGATTCGCCCGCTTCCGAAGACAAAACTCGCTACTGTGATTCAGTCGCTTGCTCCACGGATTCAGGAGAGCGGTCCATCATATCCTTTTTCAGTCGCGTAGAGAT
>DKNL01000336.1 GCA_002474325.1 Opitutales bacterium UBA7389 | reverse complement strand
AAGCCATGGCAGCCTTGGAAGGCATTCTCCCATCAGGTAGCATACTACGCTTTGTCCATTGGATGGAATCGCGTTGGCCGGTGGCTTTGGGGAGCATAGTGGGGGTGGTCGGCTTCATATTTCTGTTTTTCGAGTATGGTGTGCCATTGACGGCAAAGTACATAGCTTTCGAAGTCCCTCAAAGCATTCGGCGGACTCTTTCTGAAAACGGTCTTCGAGCGATCGAACGGTATGGGTCGTTCGAGGAAAGCTATTCTATGCGTATGCACGAGCTAGGGGGATCCGCCTTTGAGCGAGCATTGAGTCTCACGTCTGATTCTTTGAATCCGGATTTTGACTACGAGTTGAAGATTTACGAATCGCAGGCGATAGGGTCCAACGCTTTCGCTTTGCCATCCGGGTTGGTAGTCGCGACGGAGGCCTTCATTGAGCTTTGCGACAATGAAGAACAAATGGTAGCGGTTTTTTTGCACGAAATCGCTCATGTCGAACTGCAGCATGGCTTGCGTTCCCTGATAAAGGATACGGGCGTGTTTCTAATGCTTTCCATGGTTCTCGGCGACTTATCCTCCCTTGGGAGTATAGCGGTATCGCTTCCAGCCTTGGCCATAGAATCCCGCTATTCTCGGAATTTCGAGACGGAGGCGGACCTTTATGCAGGGAAGGTCTTGGAGGCCAATGGTATTGGGGTGGAGGCTATGAAAGACATTCTAATCTTGTTGCACAGCGACTTGCCTGATTTGGATATCGCCCAAGTTCTAGCGTCGCATCCGAACTTGGAAGAACGCCTGGAAGCCCTCGATTCTCTAAAGGGGGAAGAGTGGTGAAAGCAGAAATCGAGCCGTTTTGCCCAAAAACCCGCTTTACCGGTCTTGATCTCTAGAGGCAAACGGTCTAGCGGTACGGCTTTATTTATGATCCCATGAGTACGTGGACGAGTTGCAATCCAGAAAATTAGTATGAGCGTTAAGAAAGTAGGCATTCTGACAGCGGGTGGTTTAGCCCCTTGTTTATCTTCCGCTATTGGCGGACTCATCCAGCGGTACTCGGAGATCGCGCCTGATGTGCAAATCATTTGCTACGCCAATGGCTACTGGGGATTACTAAAGGGCCTCAGTATAAATGTGACCCCGGAGATGCGCAAAAATGCTGGTGTTCTTCACCTATACGGGGGAAGCCCAATAGGGAATTCGCGCGTCAAGCTAACTAACGTAGCTGATTGTGTGAAGCGCGGATTGGTAAAGGATGGCGAGGACCCGCAGAAAGTGGCTGCGGATCAGTTAGTGGCTGACCAAGTGGATGTGCTGCACACGATCGGGGGAGATGACACTAACACCGCGGCTGCGGATTTAGCAGCCTATTTGGCTGAGAACGACTACGATTTACGGGTGATCGGCATGCCAAAGACAATTGACAATGACGTTTATCCGATTCGGCAGACTTTGGGGGCATGGACCGCTGCGGAGCAGGCGGCCAATTACTTCACTAATGTGGTTGCGGAGCACAACTCAAGCCCGCGTATGCTCATTATCCATGAGATCATGGGGCGTCATTGCGGGTGGTTAGCAGCGGCCACGGCGAAAGAGTACCACGGCCGACTGAAGACTAAGCCCTGGCTGCCGGAAATTGGATTGAGTCGCGAGCGCCATGACGTGCATGCCGTTTATTTGCCGGAACTGGAGATAGATCTCGACGCGGAAGCGGCAAGACTGTCCAAGATAATGGACGAGCATGGCAATGTTAATATTTTCCTTAGCGAAGGGGCTGGAGTAGACGCAATCGTCGCTGCTAAGGAGGCGGCTGGTGAGGAGATTGTACGCGACGCTTTTGGGCACGTGCAGCTGGATTTCATTAATCCAGGCCAATACTTCGCCAAGCAATTTGCCGATAAGATTAAGGCGGAGAAAGTTCTTGTTCAAAAGAGTGGATACTTCTCCCGGGCGGCTGCGGCAAGCGTCAAAGATCTGAATCTCATCAAGAGTTGCGTGGACAAAGCGGTTGAATCTTCACTCGCTGGGCTAAGCGGCGTCGTAGGTCATGACGAGGACAAGCAAGGGATCATGAGAGCCTGTGAGTTCGCGCGCATCAAGGGAGGCAAACCCTTCGATTCGAACCAAGACTGGTTTGATGAATTGCTTTCAGAACTTGGGCAACCGAAAGGCGATCTGGCGGCCGCCCATTAGTTGAAGCCTATGCCGCGTATTCAGGAACGGTCGTTCTTTCCAATTCCTATATAGTCGTCAGCCCTAGAATCGCTTTTTTAAGAGCATCCTGGCGTAGTGACATATAGCCGATTGCCTATTATTTAGCGACGTTGCTTCCACTCTGCGGATTCGAATCGAGACAGGCAGCTTGATATCAACTCGTGGTCCCATTTTGGCCAGGTTACAAAAGATTTCTTGGCGTCAGTCAGGTTTGTGATCTCGTTTATAAAGCCTTTGTGGAAGCTATTCCAATCCAATTTGGGTAGAGTGGGTTTCCAGATGGAGCCCTGTATCAGGTAGCCGGACTTGGTTCTTTTCTGGGCGGCCCCTGCAACCTTTGCGGAAAGATTTTCTAGTACAACGTCGTAAACTTCCGGCTTTTCAAAGCACACACGAGGCATGGAGTCGGAAGGAGCATCCTGATTAAGAGCAACCTTAGCTCCCAGCGACTTCATTGCTCGTACGATGCACTGGTGAACGGCTTTATAGGTTTCGATTGGCTGAAGCTGCCCCAGGGAATGGCTAGCAGGTATGATCAATGAATAAGTCCAATCGTGTTGGTGGTTGACAACCCCTCCACCGGTGGGACGCCGGACGAAGTCAGCGTCTAGTACTGAAATTTTCGAATGAGCGTATTGATAGGATTGGCTAAGTCCGAAAGTGTAGGATGGCCGCTCCCAGCCGTAGTGGCGAAGTCGTATCGAGTTAGGTTCTGGGTAGTGATTGAGAAGTAGAAAATCCCGGGCCATGTTCTCCGCGGCGGCTAGATTTGAATCCGGTAGAATATGTAAAGAGCATGACATGCGGGAATTATGGAGATTATCTTCGTTTAATACAGACGTTAGCCTTATTGGGAATTATGTATTATAGAGAATGATACCAATCACGAAACTGTTTCGGGACAATGAGGGAATCAAGATGATCTGTGAAGCTTGTTGGGCGTGTTTTTAGTCTTCCCTGGAGAGTAGAGGTGTCGAACGTAAGGTCCGGGGGGCGTTTCGAGAATCTAGGATTCTTTGCGAGTGTCGCTTGATCGATGTTTAAGCGAGGCAATCCAAAGTGATCGAGTAATTGGTTTCCAATCTGAAATCGAGAGAGACGTTGGCCTCCGGCCCAATGGAATAGTCCTCGACAGTCATTCCCGTCGCATAATTCGACTAGAAAGTCTGCTACGTTTTCCGTAGGGCAGGGTTGCCGAAATTCGTCGATAAAAAGGGTGGGCCGCTCATTCTCGCTGAGAGCTCTGAATAGTTCTTCATGCAGACTTCTGTCGCCTCGTGGGCTGTTGATGCTCAACAGAGGTATTCGAACTGGAGAGTTCATCGACAGGGTGGTTGTAGGAATTTACGATTCCGATGACTTCTTGGGAACGAAGACTGTCTGCCTTTGTAAAGGTGCTCCCAAGCAGTCCGGATGTCCCAGTAAGAACGATTTTCAAGATTGCGATGTTGGTGAGCGAACTAGGCTATTTGAAGAGCCTGTGATGAAGGTGCCAATCGATCTGCCAAGGGGTCGCTTGGGAGCCGATCTTCAATCTTCGAAGACATAGAATTGAGGCTTTCGGAAAAACGACGCATTCCAAAGTCTGCACTCCGGTAACGAGCTGGGCTGCTAAGCTGGAAAGATGCGGTTCGTGCCCTACGATCATCAGATCCAAGGAGGTGTCGTCGATGAAACCGGCGGCGGCAATGGGATCGTTGAATGGACGCAAACCTGTTACGGTTTTCAGTGGGGCGGTTAGTTCGAGCTCCTCGGCTATTTGTTGGGCTGTCTCGATGGCTCGCGTCAAACCGCTGTGCCAAATCTCGGCGGGCGTGATTAGCGACTTACCCTTGAAAACCTGGCACAATCGATTGAGCTGGCGTTTACCTTTGGAACT
>DKNL01000185.1 GCA_002474325.1 Opitutales bacterium UBA7389 | reverse complement strand
CACGTAGTGGAGAACGGCTCCCGCGCATCCCAAGGCGGAATGGCTCTTATCGATACCGAAGCCTTCGAGATTGATAACGCCGAGGGTATCCAACACCGATTGGACTCCGGAGTCCGCGTCGAAATGAAAGCATGGAATCTCGGTAACCGATCTAGTCGCTAGGAAATGGATAAGTTCATCGTGGACCATCGCTCTCCAGCGGTTTTCCTCCCCCTCTATTATGAGAACCTCTGCCGGATCGATCGATGTAAGGACGGGCATGAGGTCGTCTATCGATTTCCCACTAGCTATTTGGAATTCGCCTGTGGACAAGTCCAGCCATGCGAGTTCTGCTTCTTTCGCGCTGAACTCGATAGCTGCAAGATAGTGGTTTCTATTCGATTCGAGCCGGTTATCCTCGATCATAGTTCCCGGCGTCAGGATTCGCGTTACGGAGCGCTTGACTAGCTTCCCTGGCTTTGGCGTTTCCACCTGATCGCATATAGCCACCTTCTTTCCTGCCTGTAGAGCTTTGCCAATATATTGCTCGGCTGCATGGAAGGGAATGCCAGCCATCTTGTAATCGCTGCGTTTGGTAAGAGTTATGCCTAGCAGTTGGGACCCGATTTCCGCGTCTTCGTGAAACATTTCATAGAAGTCGCCCAAACGAAAAAGCAGTAGCGTGTTCGAAGGAAGATTTCGCTTCACGTCGAAGTACTGCTGCATCATAGGGGTTATCTTCTTTTTCGCCATGACCGCTGCTTCTTTGGAGCAGTGTGTTAAGCAAGCTTGTGGGTATTGGCTGAGCAAGACTAAATCAATGGCTCCCTGAGCTAGGCATTGCCGGGACTTTGAGCTTGCTACCTCAGGCACGGCATTGGTGGATCATTCTTGGTGGCCCTTTGGTCACGCTTTTATTGACGATCCGTTTTGGATTGAGTTTATCTCATTCTGAGGTTTGAGGCTGGGTTTGGGTGGCCCTCATGGGGTTATTTGTCTCCAATTTGTGGACACTCCTTGTGTCCGATTGCCTATCAGTCTCCAGATGGAAGCGGGGAAATTCGGAAAAGCGACTCACTTGATTTTCTCAATCTCGGAAAGTGCTGAAAAGAGTGACTCATAATAGCGTTTCTAGTGCTATGGACAGTCAGCTCTACCATTTGATGTCTGGAATCGGAGCAATTAGACATTTTCTAATGTTGGAGAGACTGCCATGAATTCGACAGGGCCACGTTTCATAATCGTTTTCAATACTCCGTGAATCCCTCGATGGGGACGGAAAACAACTCCCGGTTCTCGTTGGCGACGATCAAGCTATTTGGACCGTCCCAGCTAATCGCCTCGCATTGACCGGCTTGAATTTTCATGAATTGAGCGGGCCCGTCCAGATAGTTCCATCCGCTTTTAGGGCGATCGAAAATCCAGATGCTGCGGGTGGTCAGTACCGCAAGGCTTTTCCCGTCTGTAGAGGCGTCGGCGGCAGTTACTTGAGGTCCAATATCGAAAAGGCCAATACGCTGGGGCGTATTGACCGTTTCTTCGATTAGACGGGCGAACCGGTATAATCGGGTATAGGTGTCGCCTAGGCTCTTGGTTAGGAGGAAAAGGCTCCCGTCAGCCCAGAAGAGAGCTTCGCAGTCGAATAGGCGTCGCTTGGGAGGGAATTCTTTTTGGTCGGGAAAGGCGAATGGGAAGCTTCGATGCGCTACATCACTTGGATCTGTCGATGGATCGGGTTCCTGTAGAACATGGATCGCCAAGTTTCTGCGGATATTGTTGAAATTTCCAAAATCGCCAATGAATAGATTTCCGGCGTTGTCAGTGGTGATGTCCTCCCAATCGGTGTTCGGTATCGAAGTGGGAATGACTGCCAGGAGTTCCCCCAAACGATTGATCGCGTATAGATCAGATCCGCCAGCAGAGTCGTTGTGAACCCAATAGATACCCTCAAACTGGTTGCTTTTGGCGATTCCGGAACACTCGTTGATAGCCAGCGATTTCATCACGGTGTAGGGATTAAGTGGATTGGACGCGTTGATGGGAATGCTCAGAGGAAATGCTATGAGGTAAGTTATGCCGAAAATGGATATTATTTTTTTCAGTGATGTCTTGCTCGTTTTAAGTATGAATACCGTAGTGCTGAATTTGGGGCGACAGTCCGTTTCGATTTGCATCCATACTTCTATAGGATAGGCAGTCGATTATACAACAGGATTGAAAGGCGAACGAGGGAATTTGAATAAGAGCTATGAGCGAGCCAGTCATAAATAATAGTCAGTTCACGATTCTCATCGTCGATGACGACGATGAGATTCGCTACTCTTTGGGCAGGGTACTCGGTAGTCAGGGCTATAGAATTGACACAGCTTCGAGCGGGGAGGAAGGAATCGAGAAGGTCAAAGCCGGTTCGGCTCCAGACTTGATTTTCATGGATATCCGCATGGGCGGAATCAACGGCTTGGAGACGCTTCAGCATATGCGGTCGATTGATTCGAATTTGCAGATCATTCTAATGACTGCATTCGGTACGGCACAAACGGCGATCGAGGCCATGAAGTATGGCGCATACGACTACGCTATGAAGCCATTCGACCCTGAGCGGGTTTTGGCTCTAGCATCAAGTGCGATTAATGCGGCACTAGACCTGCGAGCTGCTCCCAAAAAAGAGAAGAAGGTAAATAGTGAGGACTATAAGGAGGGCATCGTCGGCAGTTCCCCTGCTATGCAGGAGGTTTTCAAGGTAATCGGTCAAGTGGCGGCTAGCGACGCAACCGTTTTGGTGACTGGGGAAAGCGGTACCGGTAAGGAACTCATTGCCAATTGTATTTACCAGCACAGCCTACGTTCCGATGGGCCGTTCACAGCGGTCAACTGCGCTGCTATTCCGGAGAATCTCATCGAAAGCGAACTCTTCGGTCACGAGAAAGGAAGCTTCACGGGAGCGACATCGCAGCGAATCGGAAAATTCGAGCAATGTGATCGGGGAACGATATTCTTGGACGAGATCGGAGACATGGCTTTGGCGACGCAGACAAAGATTCTGCGTGTGTTGCAGGATGGTGAGATTCAGAGAGTCGGGGGATCGGAGACCATTAGAGTGGATGTGCGAGTGCTCGCCGCTACGAACAAGGACTTGGAGTCGATGGTTAGAAGTAAGGAATTTAGAGAAGATCTCTATTATCGACTGAACGTCTTTCGTATTCGCGTCCCGTCTCTTTCTCAACGCAAGGATGATATACCGGATATAGTCGATTTCATGTTGCAAAAGCTTGCTCGGGAAGGCAAAGCTAAGGCTACGCGATTATCCGATGACGCAATGGCGATTCTCATTAGATATCCTTGGCCAGGGAATGTTCGTGAGCTTGGTAATTTCGTTTATCACAGTGCGGTCGTCGCACAGGGCGAAATCATTCTGGCTAAGGATTTGCCAGACACGGTGCTGGAAAAAAATCTGACGGGACTGGCATCAACTGATCCAGCAAAGGAGCCTGGCGGCGAAGAATTGTTCCAGGTTGCGGAATCTCCTGGCCTGAATTGTGCCTCAGAAAGCTCGATCGCTACGGAAGCCGAACTGGCTGAAGCCATGGATAGGTTCTTTGATGTTCTTTACAAGGAGGTGAAGCAACGTCAGGGAGAACGCATCCTTTCTTATATAGAGAAAAACATGATTAAAAGGGCCATCTCCGATACTGGGGGAAATCAAGCGAAGGCGGCGGAGATATTGGGAATCACTAGAAACACGTTAAAAAAACGGCTCGACGAATACGCTGCCGAGGTTGGCGATTTCGATAATCAAACCGAGGTTTAGCGGCTAGCCGTTGACTGAGAACTACTCGGGAAATGCTTGCAGCCATTAGGCAAATGGGATGGCAGATAAGGCAATGAATATCGCGTTAATGTTTTCCGGGCAAGGCGCCCACAAAGTTGGCATGGGCAAGGATCTCTGCGAAAGCAGCCCTATTGCCCGCGATATATACGACCGAGCAGACGAGATTCTTGGATGGAAGCTATCGGATTTCAGTTTCGAAGGGCCTGAGGAAATACTGACCAAAACCGGAGTTTGCCAGCCGGCCCTTTTCACTCATGGCTATTTAGTGTATCGACTGTTGAACGAGAAGGGCTATTTAGAGGATGCCCGGATTGCCATGGGCTTGAGCTTGGGGGAAATCACTGCCTTCGCTGTGTCGGATGTATTCGATTTTGAAACCGGTCTTCGAATCGTGGCGGAACGGGGTCGTTTGATGCAAGAGGCCTGCGATTCCAGCGATGGATCGATGGCCGCGGTGATAGGGGTAGACCGGGAGACGGTAGCCAAGTTTTGCCAAGAGCACGATGTAGAGATGGCCAACTTGAATTGCCCTGGGCAGATCGTCATATCGGGGGAATCCGCAAAAATTGCCGCTGCGGTTGAAGATGCGAAAGCCAAAGGGTTTCGTCGAGTTATGCCATTGAACGTTGCGGGCGCTTATCATAGCCGGCTTATGCAACCAGCGGTGGAGCCTTTTCGGAAGTTTCTATCGGGAATCACGTTCAACGAGCCCAAGTACAAAGTATTCTCGACGACGACCGGTGAAGCGATTCATGAATCGGAGGCAATACGCGAATCGATCCTCAAGGCAATGTTCTCCACTGTTTATTGGGAGGACTGCATGGCTGCGGCTGCCAACGATGGAGCCCTCAAGTTTTACGAGCTAGGTGTGAATGGGATTCTTAAAGGTCAATTAAGGCGGCTCGACAAAGACCTGGATTGCTCGAGCTACGAGACTTGGGAAGATATTGCGACGTTGGCAGTCGATTGCGGCTAGTCTGTTGATTTGCAATTCACCGAATCAGTTTAGCCTTCGCTAAAGCGAATAATCGAATTTCCGCATTTCCCTGCTTGAAAGCGGGAGATCGACCGAGCAAGTTCTTCGCCTTCAATGGACACGGACCATAAACGTAACTTCAGCATCATCGCTCATGTGGATCATGGAAAGACGACCCTTTCCGATCGCTTACTAGAGTCGACGGCAACAGTTACCGAGCGTGTGCTGACCGAACAACACTTGGATTCCATGGATTTGGAGCGGGAGCGTGGCATTACGATCAAGAGTCATCCGGTCACGATGAACTATAAGTCCAAGGATGGGCAGCTGTATCAATTCAATCTGATGGATACGCCGGGGCATGTGGACTTTTCTTACGAAGTTTCCCGAAGCTTGGCGGCTTGTGAAGGAGCTTTGTTGCTAATCGATGCAGCCCAGGGAGTGGAAGCCCAGACGGTGGCGAATGCGAATTTGGCCGTGGAGCAGGATTTGGTTATCATCCCGGTTATAAATAAAATCGATCTTCCGAGTGCCAACCTAGACTTGTGCCTCCGGCAGCTCGAAGATCTGATAGCTATCCCGTCTGAAGAGGCCATTCTGGCCAGCGCGAAGAATGGTGTGGGGATTGAGGAAATCCTAAATGCCATTTCCGAGCGAATCCCGCCTCCACGCTGGGCGGATTACCCGGCTACTCGGGTTGGGGTTTTCGACTCTGTCTACGATCCGTATCGAGGGGCGATCATCTACGCTCGAGTTTACTCGGGATCGCTTAGGCGGGGTGATAATGTAGTGATGATGAGCGATAACACTCGGGCTGAAATTAAAGAGGTTGGTGTATTCACGCCTTCGATGCAAAAAACGGATGCTTTGGAAGCAGGGGATGTGGGGTATGTCGTTTGCAATATCAAGAATGTTTCAGACATAAAGATTGGAGACACCATTACCCAGATGGTTAGTCAGGCAGAGGAAATGCTGCCAGGGTATCAGGAAGTTCGACCACTGGTTTTCTCAGGTATATACCCAGTGGATACATCGGATTTCGAGAAACTTAAGGCTAGCATGGGAAAGCTCCAGCTAAACGATGCCGCTTTCAGCTTTCAGTCTGAGAGTTCTACGGCCTTGGGCTTTGGCTTTCGGTGCGGATTTTTGGGATTGCTGCACATGGAAATCATACAGGAGCGGATACGGCGAGAATACGATGTGGAGATTATTTCTACCTATCCCAGCGTCATCTATCGGGTGGAAAAGGCTAGCGGCGAAACGATCGAGGTGGACAACCCCATAAATTTGCCGGATTCCTCGGCGATTGAAAGAATCCTCGAGCCGACTATCAAAGCGACAATCCATGTGCCAAACGACTGCATTGGAGATATCCTAAATCTGGTTATGGATAAACGCGGAATTTGCGACCATACCGAGACGCTCGACGACACTCGCCTCATGATTGTGGCCAATTTGCCCCTTAACGAGATCTTAGTGGATTTCAACGATCGCCTTAAAAGCATCACGCGCGGCTATGGTTCGATGGACTACGAATTGGACGAATACCGAGAATCGAAATTGGTCCGTATGGATATTTTGGTGAACGGTGATCCCGTTGACGCCTTTTCTTCTATTGTGCATATCGATAAGGCTCGAGAAAAGGGAAAGGACTTGTGTGAGAAACTAGCGGCGATCATTCCCCCTCATCTTTTCAAGATTGCTGTTCAAGCTGCTGTTGGAGGAAACGTGGTTGCTCGCGAGAATGTACGAGCCATGCGAAAAGATGTTACGGCGAAATGCTATGGGGGGGACATCACTCGCAAACGCAAGCTCTTGGAGAAGCAGAAAGAGGGCAAACGGAAGATGAAGAACATTGGCAACGTTTCCATTCCGCCCGATGCCTTTATCAAGGTGTTGAGAAATGACTAGCGGGCTATGTTTGACTGTATCGGAATTAAAATTGGATCGAATACCCAAAGAGAATGTAGTTGCTAGTCAGCGAGACCGATTGTTTAACCTGCTTGATTCCTGAGGCCACGGTCCAGACCCCTCCTACTTCCTAACATGTTTGGCTTTCTTCAATCAGAAAACAAAAAGCTGCGAAGCGCTGCCAAGAATTGGCTCTACCTCGGTCATAAGGTATACAATTTCCGCAAGGACGAACTCACGAGCGCGGAAATATCCGAACTGGCTCGACGAATCGACGAGTTACGAGTGGTAGTTAAAACCAAGCCGGCAGACGCGGGTAAGCTCAAACTCTCTATTGAGGCGATGGAGGATCACATGAGAAAGGTCGGGGGAGCTTTTTACCCGCAGTCATCGCTGGGGGAGAATGTGGACTTCGCACTGTATTTTCTCATCATCTATTTGGGGTTCACCGCTTTTTTCATTAAGCCCTTCAAGATTCCGACCAACTCGATGTGGCCGACCTACCATGGAATGACCAGTGAGGTTTGGACTGAGGAAAACAAAGCTCCCGGGATTGCTAGCCGAACGCTCCGTCTCTTGGCTCATGGAGCTATTCGTTACGAAATGAAAGCTCCCGCGGATGGGGAATTGCTGATCCCGGTAGAAATGGGTCGACGTGGTTCGGGGGTTGCCATCGATTTGCCAACGGCGACGGTTTCCAAGCGCCATCACTTAATTATACCGGGCAAAGGCGTGGGCTACACATTTGAGGTAGGTGGAAAGCCGGTTCTCTTCAAGGTGCCGCGAGACTTCGATCTGGCCAGAGGCATGCCGATGAATGGAGTCCAGGGGGAAAGCGTCTTGGGCAAAGCCTGGTTCCCGGATGAACCCTCGTTTTGGGATGCTATTCAAAAGAGAATCGTCGATGGACAGGTCGCTCGACGTGGTAGTATAACACTCCCCGATGGAAGGATTAAAGAGGTGGCGATGATTCGTACTAGGATGCGGTTTAAAAAAGGCGATACCATGCTCTCATTCGATATTCATACGGGGGACCAGCTATTCGTAGACCGTATGAGCTACCACTTCGTCCGTCCGAAAGTGGGTGATGGATTTGTTTTTCGGACAGGGGAAATCCGGAATTTGTCCGCGAGCGGAGACAAATACTATATCAAGCGGTTGGCTGGCACGCCGGGCGATACCATGAAGATCGAGGATGAGAGATTGCTGGTTAATGGAGATCCAGCAACCGGTTCGATTGCATTCTCCAATAATAATTCCAAGGAGCCACCGTATGATGGCTATTTCAATAGCGACCCGAGGCAAACTGCCTCGGGATTTCGTGGTTTGCTTCGAAATGGTGAAGAAATTTCGGTACCCGATGACGCCTATGTAGCCTTGGGGGACAATAGTGCCCATAGTTACGATAGCCGTGGTTGGGGATATGTGCCTGAGTCCATGATCGTCGGTCGGCCCGTCATGATATTCTATCCTTTCACCAAGCGATT
>DKNL01000066.1:5262-12000 GCA_002474325.1 Opitutales bacterium UBA7389 | reverse complement strand
CGTGGAAGACCACCACGTCGATAGGCTGGATGTGTAAGTACAGTAATGTATTGAGCTAACCAGTACTAATTACCCAATAGATTTAGTCGTCATATTCTAGGTTCTGGGCGCTTGTATTACTTTCTAAATAGGAAATACCCGATTTTCATGTAGACAATTTTGGTTACATGCTAATCTGGCTAAAAATTGACTAATTTTAAACGACGAAGACCTGCGTTCTCTGGCAAGACGCGAAATTAGGGTCTTCAAAACACTTTTGGTGACCACAGGCGAGGTGCCCCACCCGTTTCCATCCCGAACACGGCCGTGAAATCCTCAGCCGCCGATGGTAGTTGGACGTCATGTCCTGCGAGAGTAGGTTATTGCCAGATTATGGCCCGGCTTTCCGATAGGAGAGCCGGGCCCCTTTTGTGCATTAACCGTGGATAGTTGGAAGGTTGTGTTGCCTTAAACTTCGATGAGCTTGCTATCACATGCTAGAACCAGTTTGCTAATTTTATGCAATTGGGCCTAGCAAGATTCCTATTCGTTAGAGCCATTCTAGTGGCTTCTTTTCTTCCCCAGCTAGGGCGTGGTCAAGCTGAGCATCCGAATGTTGTTTTCATTATGGCTGACGATCTCGGCTGGAGCGATTTGGCCTGTTACGGAAGCGATTTTCATGAAACGCCAAACCTGGACCGTCTAGCTCGGGAATCGGTAGTCTTCTCTGACGCTTATGCGGCGAGTCCGGTATGTTCGCCGACAAGAGCGTCGATTATGGCAGGTAAGCATCCCGCCAGATTGCATATGACCATTTGGCGGGAGTCAGCTGCACGAAGAGGTAGCCGAAAACTCCTTCACCCCGTTGCTTTGGATGCGTTATCGCTGGAGCATGACACGCTAGCCGAAATTCTTCGTGATGCGGGCTATTATACGGCCCATTTGGGGAAGTGGCATCTTGGAGCCGCAGAATCCTATCCGCAGGCGCATGGATTTGATATTAATATTGGTGGAACGCTTTGGGGTGCACCCGAGGCATTCTTTTATCCATACAATACTGAATACAGAGATTATTTTAATGGATGGCGCTACGTTCCAGACTTGGAGCCTGGACAAGACGGAGACTATTTAACCGATCGGCTCACGGACCGGGCGATCCAGATTTTTGAGGAACGCCAGAACGAACCGTTCTTCCTCAATCTTTGGTACCATACGGTCCATACGCCGATTGAAGGGAAACCTGAAGTTGTAGAGAAATATATGCGAAAGATCGCTAGGGATAACCCAAAGAACCACGTAAACCCGCATTTGGCGGCTATGGTGGAAAGTCTGGATGAGAATGTAGGCCGCGTACTTTCGAGAATAGAAGACCTGGGATTGGCTGACCGTACGATTGTCGTATTCACATCTGATAATGGCGGATATATCGGCCGTTGCAAATTGAATCCTGAACTCCATGTGACGAGCAACTACCCATTGCGGTCCGGAAAAGGAAGTTGTTATGAAGGCGGTATCCGAGTGCCTATGATGATTCGTGGACCTAAGACGATAGCTAACTATGAATGTAATGAAATGGTTTATACGTGCGACTTGTACCCAACACTTTTGGCCATGGCGGGATTGTCGGATCGAATCGAACAGTGCTTAGATGGCATCGACATAAGTCCATTGTTGACCAATCGGAATGCATCCCTCGAGCGGGATACACTCTACTTTCACTATCCCCACTATTACAGTACCACCACCCCTGTTAGTGCTATCAGGGAAGGCGAATGGAAACTACTCGATTATTTCGAAGACGGACGACTGGAACTCTACAATTTAAGAAGCGATCTCGGGGAGACTGAAAATCTTGCTTTATCGAGACAAAGCTTAGCCAATCGCTTGCGGGAAAAATTGGATACTTGGAGAAAAAGCGTCGATGCCCAGCTTCCCGAACCGAATCCCGATTTTGTAGAAAGGTAGGGAGAATCTGTCTTCGTTCTCACGCCTCAAGACTAGCCGAGACGAGTCGGCCCTCCGGTTCTCGATTTTACAGGATACGTCCGGCGGCTGCCGGGCTAACAACATCACGCCTCGCTTGAACATGATAAAATCAAGCTATACTAGCCTATGGCGAAGTGTCATGTAGCACAAGTGCATCCTTCTGTAGCGCACCTCATTCAGGAGCACTGACGAATTACCCAGGTTTTATTCGCTAGATACAAAATCGAAAACTAGCACCTTCTCGACATTAGGGCGAACCAGAGTACCGAATTCCGTGTGCGATGGATGGGGCAAGTAGACTTCTCGTCCCGCTTCATCGTCGAAGGTCACGAGAAAACAGTGACTGTAGCCATCCGCTAGTCCCTCCGGACTGTTATTAGTGCCCCACTCGTAGGCGGCGATCTCAGGGATATCGCCCGGCAGCGAAGTGAATTTCGTTTCTATCTCATTTATCTTGGCCTCGCTCGTGCCCTCTTTGAACTGGAAGAGCACGACGTGACGCAGTTTGCCATACACATCCCCCGTCCCTTGAGGGTTGGCGGCAAAAAAGTCGACCACCGTTACCTTGTCCAGAGAAGGCTTGAGAACATCGACGAAGGCTTTGTGTTCTGGATGGGGCAGATAAACCTCTCGAGCCGCTTCGTCGTGGAAGGTTACGAGGAAACAATGCGTGAAGCCTTGAGTTTTGCCTTCTATGCTCACATCCGTTCCCCATTCGAATTGAGTAATCCCGGGGATCTTTGCAGGTAGAGCTCTGAATGCTTCTTCGATGGCCTTTATTTGGATATGAGAGGCGTCGTCTTTGAATTTGAACAGAACCACGTGGCGTAGGTTTGGAGCTGTCTCCTGGTCTGAATCGGTTGAGCAACTCGCATTCATAAAGGTGAGGGCAATTAGTGCTAGGATGCTTGAAATTGTAGATAGAATGGACTGTTTCATGATAGCTGGTGATAGTCTAATCTTGTAGTCGGTCTTGTTTGACGCTCTCAAAGACGCTATTAAAAAAAGCGATAGCCCAATAGCTACGCTTAATCGTAGCGCCACAACGGTATGTGGAGCTCTCGAAAAACGAATGCAAAGAGTAAAGTACGCTTTAGCTTCAGGACCCAATCGCCGTAGGATGATTGGTTGCAATGCCGCGTCGCAATATCAGCGGGCGATGCTAATTTGGTCGTTTGCCCTTGCGGGGACGAGTATTGAGAGGATCTGGAACTAGCGTCCTCCGCGTCCACCACGACCTCCTTGCCCTGGTTGAGGAGCGACTTCGTTCAAAACTTTATTGAATTGTTTTAGCTCCTTCTTGCTGAGGGCATCTTTGGCCCCTTTCCGCAAGCCAGTGTAGAGATTGGTCAGTTCCCCCATGATGGTTCTCATTGCGGCCCGCCGCTTTTGCGGATTTTCGCCTGCCGCTTTACGGGCAACTTGCCTTTTTGCGTTAATGATATGTAGTTGATAGAAGAATCGCTGCAACTGGGGTCCGATCGATTGCAAGGTTTCCTTTTCCAGATCGCCCATTTTATCGAGAAAACCGTAGGTCTGCTCGTTGACTTGGTTTTCGATCAACTTAATACGTTTTTGCTTTTCTTCTTCGGAAAGCTGGGCCTGTACGAAAGTCGACAAGGAACCGATTGAGCAGGCAGTTAGAGCTAAAAGCAGACGGAATGGAAGTCGGGAAAGGGCTTTCATAGGTTCAAATAGTGGGTTAGATTGCGGATTAGGGGGCTGATTAAAGTTTTAGAGACAGCGTCGAGTCTCTGGATATAGTTTCAACTAAATTCTTTCGATCCGATCGAGTCCCAAGAAAGAAGTAGAAAATTTAGAAATCCACTACCCTAAATGGCCATTTTATTCCCTAGGAACATATTTAGATATAGGTATCAACGAGAAATTCGGAAACAATCCAAGTCCAAGGAACCCCCAAAGGCGTCTTGCCGCTAGAGAGATTCTTCCGATAATTCTTCGCTCATTCGATGCAGGAAAAAGAGAAAAAGGTATCGCCCAAATTAATTCTCCCTAATTTGGGTCGGCGGTTTTCAGGAGTGACATCGACAATGTTGCAGACCTTGCCTCATCAAATGAAAGCGATACCCTTGGTGGTTTGGGGAGGGGCGTTTGTGGAAGGAGACGTTCCGGTCGTTCGACTCGGAGAACTTCTGAGGATGACTAGAGAGACAACGAAAGATGGTTGCGTTAGCGTATATCATGCGAGACGTAACATTGAAATGTTTTGGGGCCTGATTCTAAAGAAGCTTTTCAGGAGAAAGCTGAAGCTGGTTTTTACGTCGACGGCGCAACGGAAGCACAGCCGATATACTCGTTTTCTATACCATCGTATGGATGCGATCATTACAACATCCGATAGAGCTGGAAGTTTTTTGGACAGGCCTGCGAATTATGTCATTCCACACGGAATCGATACAGAGGCGTATCCATTTGTTGAAAACAAGCCTCAGGCATGGGCCCGGCTCAATTTACCTGGCTCAAGAGGCATTGGAATCTTCGGTCGCGTGCGTCCACAAAAGGGGGTGGACTTGTTTATTGAGGCGATGATAGATGCGCTCCCTCGTTTTCCTGATTTCACGGCGGTTATAGTCGGAAAAACCACTCCCAAACACGAGCCATTTGAGCGGTCACTGAAAGACCGAATCGCTAGGGCCGGGTTGACAGAGCGATTCGCTTGGCTAGGCGAAGTCGACTTTGGCGAATTACCCTCGCTATACGGTGCCATGTCCATTGTGGCTTCGGTCTCTCGCGTCGAGGGCTTTGGCTTAACGTGTTTAGAAGCTATGAGCTCCGGCACTCCGGTAATTGCCAGCCGAACAGGCGGTTTCGAGCTTGTCGTTAGAGATGGCATAGAAGGCTATTTGGTGGATTGCGATAGTGCTAGCGATATCCGGGCCCACTTTGTTCAAATGGCTAAATATCCGCAAAAACTTGAATCGATGGGGCGATCCGCTCGAGAGCGAATCGAATCGGCATTTACAATAGAGCGAGAGGCCGCGGATCTGGTAAACGCATATTCAGAAGTTTCGCGTTCGGGATAGTTTAAGGTGGAACAGTCACCCCTTTTCAGCCAGTCGTTGGTTCAGACTCTCGAAATTGTCCCTTAAGCCCGTTGGCATCCTGCGCGACAAGGATTGTTTAACAATGCCCGTGGCCTCGTTGATTTGCCCGTTCTCGGAATTTAGATGGGCTAGAATGTAGCCCGAGTATAGATCATCAGCGTATATTTCCATACTT
Source organism: Opitutales bacterium UBA7389 (assembly GCA_002474325.1). Taxonomy (GTDB): domain Bacteria; phylum Verrucomicrobiota; class Verrucomicrobiia; order Opitutales; family Opitutaceae; genus Pelagisphaera. The sequence continues at coordinate 6,795 of DKNL01000066.1, read as the reverse complement.
TCTTTCAGGATTTGGATTTCCTGTTTTCCTGCTCAAAGGTTCGAACACGCCCAGATATTTCCAAGAAACCACGTTTCTTGTACCGATACTTCATTAGTGGCCAGGTAAAAACGATAATCGCAGTAGCTCTCACAAGAGCCGGTGTAGTTTACGCCTTTCAGAATGTTTGTTGGTCGTAAAGATTTCGATACAGAGGACACCGATGATACAGTTCCTTGGGGCCGCCCTCGTCAATTATGCGGCCGCTATCGAAGACGAGAATTTTGGATGCGTTCTTGATCGAGCTGAATCGATGGGCAATGGTGAGGACGGTCTTGCCCAAAACTAGTTGGTCAAGAGCTTTTTGAATCATACTTTCGCTTTCGGAGTCGAGGGCCGAAGTGGCTTCGTCAAGGATAAGGATAGGTGCGTTGCGGAGAAATGCCCGGGCCATAGCAATTCGTTGCTTTTGACCGCCGGACAATCGTATCCCCCGTTCCCCAACAATGGTTTCGTATCCATTTTCTTGTTGCTCAATAAAATCGTTAGCATAGGCTTGCTTGGCGGCTTGCACGACTTCTTGGTCTGTTGCCGATTCCCTTCCCAGGCGAATGTTTTCCATTATGGAGTCGTCGAAAAGAACGGGATCTTGTGTGACGATTGCCATTTTTTCCCGGAGGGTGAGGATGTCGATCTCCCTGATGTCAACTCCATCCAGGCGGATGCTTCCCGAGTCGACGTCGTAGAAACGTGGAACGAGATTGGCGAATGTGCTTTTGCCGGCCCCGCTGGGTCCTACTAGAGCGCAAACGCATCCAGGCTCGATTTCGGTAGAAACTTCCGAAAGAGCGGGCGTCTCTCCATAGGCGAACGAGACTTTGCGGAAAGTGATCTCGCCCCTTAGATTGTCGATATCGGCAGGATTGGTCGGCTCTTCGATGCCTATCGATTCCGCCAGGATCTCGCGTATTCGCTTTAAGGACTCAGATCCTTTTCTCAATTCTCCAGCAAGATAGCTAATTCGTTTTATGGGTGCGTAGCTAAAATAGAGCGCCGCAAATATGGCGATGAATACCTCTCCAGTAACCCCTTTGTAATAGCCGATAACGAAGGCCGATGCTAGGCCGACCGACGAAATGATTTCCACTACCGGCGAAAGGGAGAAGGTGTATTTGACGACCTTCATTTGAGAGCTAAACAGTTCTGATAGTCTTAAGGCGAACCGTTTGTTTTCCCTGTCCTGTAGATTGAAGGCCCGGACTTCTTTGGCCGCTCCAATATTCTGGGAAAGGTCATTGGTAACTGTAGCTAACTCCTCTTGCTGCGTTCTGGCTTTCTGTCCCAGTTTCTGGGTTAGTTTCCTCACCGGGAAGATAACGAGGGGAAGTAGCGCTATACTACAGTAGATGTAAATAACCCCATCGTGCTCACAGCCTTTGTAGGCTAGCATGCTAACAGCGCCAAGAAATGTAAGCGGAGCGATAGCAAGATCGCGCCCGGTTATCGTGAGGGCGTATTGCATCGCCTGAGTATCTGCTGTTAACCGGGCAATCA
>DKNL01000066.1:0-4975 GCA_002474325.1 Opitutales bacterium UBA7389 | reverse complement strand
ATCGCCTGAGTGTCTGCTGTTAACCGGGCAATCAGGTCTCCCGTCGTCTTGGTTTGGAAGAATGCGAGGGGCAGTCTTTGTATGTGGGAGAATAGTTGGGCACGCAGATCGCGAATGACACTCAAACCTGCGTGGTTCAAGTGATAGGTGCTCAGAAACGTGCAAATACCGATTACAAGAAACAGGATAGGGAAAATGCTGGCGATGGCGATGACCGAGCCCAGCGGCATTCCCTGAGAGCCGTTGAGAACGATGCCGAAGAGTTTTTCAGCTCCAATGGTTATCCCTGCTCCTGTACAAAGCCCAGCAATTCCTCCAATAACAAGTGCAAGTCGAACGCGAAACCGATAAGGGTGGAGTAGCTCCAGAAACAGCTTCAAATCTTTCAGCATGATCGGTTTCGATTCTTATTGGGACTCGGTGCTACCTAATCTTTTGACGACTTTACATCAAGAGCATCGCGTAATCCATCCCCGAGAAAATTCATGGCGAAAAGGGTTAAGGAGAAAAAGAGGGATGGCACGATGAGGAGCCACGGGTACGAAGCCATGCGATCAGCCCCATCTTTAATTAATGTCCCCCAAGATGCGCTAGGTTCCTGGACACCCAAGCCGAGGAAAGAGAGGGTCGATTCCAGGAGCATGACAGCGGGAACCAGTAGGGTGGCGTAGACAATTACGGGACCGAGTATATTCGGGGCTAAGTGTCGAACTATGATTGACGCTGTTGGTACGCCGTTGGCTCGAGCAGCTTCAACGAAATCCATATTCTTGATGCTGTTCACCTGGCCACGCACGATCCGAGCCATCGTCAACCACTCCACCGCTCCTATAGCGATGAAAATCAGGATCAATTGATGGTCGAAATCCTGAAAGGTTATCATGAGCAAAATTACGAATATGAGAAAAGGTAGTGCGTAGAGAATGTCTACCAGCCTCATCATAAAGGCGTCGACTTTTCCACCGATGTATCCTGAAATTGATCCATAGGTAACGCCGATCAGTATAGCGACGATCGTAGCGACGAATCCCACTCCAAGGGAAATGCGCCCCCCTTGTATAATCCTAGCGAGTGTATCACGACCCTTTGTATCGGTACCCAAAATATGGAAACGATCGAGCCGTTTGAAATAGATTCCAATTATATTGGTTTGCGTTTTGCTGCTCAATTTTAACAGATCCGCCTCAGGATCGTTAGCGTAGATATCGACGAATTCATCCGTTGTGATAACCTCGTCTGGAGTAGCCTTTTCCTCGTCGAAACGAACCTCGATCAATTGGACGCTCGTGAATGGAGGTTGGCTGCCAAGTGATAGAGAAATACTTTCAGGACTGTACTGATAGAACAGCGGACCTAGGAACGATAGGATTGTGATGCAGGTGAAAAAGATGAGGCCGAACATGGCAAGCCGGTTCTTGCAAAGCCGCAGCCAGGCATCTTTCGTCAGGGATCTCGGTTCGACGAGACCATCTGATGAAGGAAGCTTGCTTTTACTGGGGCTGAGCCGAATCTGGGCCATCAATCGTAACGAAGCTTTGGGTTCAAGTAGACCTGCACAATATCAACGATTATGTTAGCTACGATGATTAGTATCGCGTAAAAGAATACAGTCGTGACAATGAGTGAATGGTCGCGATTGAGTGCGGCTTGTACAAAATGCCTTCCCAATCCTGGTACCTGGAATATGGTTTCCACCACGAATGACCCGCTAATAACGCCCGCAATGGCCGGCCCTAGGAACGAGACTACGGGCATGATTCCGCCTCGAAGTGCGTGCTTTAATACTACCGCGGCACCCGAGAGGCCTTTGGCCCTAGCGGTTCGAATGTAGTCCAAGCTAAGAACTTCCAGCATGCCTCCCCGAGTCATGCGAGCTATATAGGCGGCATAGAATAGGCCCAAGGTGAGGGCAGGTAGAATGCGGTACTCCCAGCCGAACCAGCCGGAAACGGGAGTCCATTTCAGTTGCAGGGCGAAAACGAGAGCCAATATAGGCCCGATCACGAAAGTGGGCAGGCAGATCCCTGTCATGGATAGGCTCATGGGTATGTAGTCGAAGGCTGAGTTCTTTTTCCAGGAGGCTAGCACTCCAGCGGGAATACCGATTAGCAAGGCAAGCGCCATCCCTAGAAGGCCGAGCTCGATCGATGTTCCAAAGTGCTCTCTGATAATATCGCCGGATGTAAGTCCGGGCACACTGGCTATGGGAGGGAAGTCGATGGTGACGTGGCGGTAGAGTAGGTTCCAATATTGGTTTAGGAGGGAATCCCCATACCCGTAGTACTCCATTTGTTTCTCCAGCACGGCTGGAGGCACCTTGCGTTCATCATCGAACGGGCTTCCAGGAGTCGCCTTTATCATCACGAATGTGATGGTGTAAATCGCCAGTAGAACTGGTACCGATTGAAGTATGCGAATGAGGAGGAAGCGGATCAATGGCGAGGTCGGTGGTGTTGAGATTCGGTGGATTTCGCGAAGTTACGAAGCAAACGGCCTAGCCTGTCAATTTTCGAAATAGACGTACTTGAATGGGTGATTATCCAAGAATTTCGGATTCCACCCAATCACTCTCGTGTCCAACCGGTAATTGCGTGTGTAGAAGTATATTGGAGCGATAGGCATCTCTTCTAGAAGAATAGTTTCCGCATCGTAGAGCATCTTAAGCCGCTTTTCCGCATTGGCCTCTAGGTAGGAATTCGAGATCAGCTTGTCGTATTCTGTATTGCTCCAACCTGTCTCATTGTTTCCATTTCCGGTTGTCCACATGAAAAGGAAGGTATCGGGATACATGTAATCGCCGATCCACCCTGCTCGCGCTATGTCATAATCGCCTTGCTGAACTGTATCCAGGAAGACCTTCCACTCTTGGTTTCTCAAGTCGATGTCGATTCCGAGTATGCTTTTCCACATTTGCTGAATGGCAATCGCTATGTCGCGGTGAGCCTCGGAGGTATTATAGATAAGGGTGAGTTTGGGGAATCCTTTGCCTTCAGGGAATCCCGCTTCGGCAAGTAAATTCCGAGCATCCCTAGGATTGTATTTTACAAGTTCTGGAGCTTCGTATCCAGATATTCCTGGCGGTGTATATCCGGTAGCTGGAAATTGCCCCCCCTTAGTGATTCTTCGGACAATCGCTCGTTGATTGATAGCCATCGTCAAGGCCTGACGAACGCTAACGTCGTCTAAAGGCTTTTTTCTCGTATTGAAGCGATAGAAATAGGTGCCTAGGTAGGGTTCGACTCGTAAGCTCGGTTCGCCGGTTGCAATATAGGTAGGAATGAGATCGCTAGGGATCGTATTAACATAGTGGTTGGAACCAGCATCGAAGCGTTGATTATCGGTGTTGGCGTTTTCGGTAGGGAAGAAGTGAACTTCTTTCAGGCGAACGGTATCCGCGTCCCAGTACAAAGGGTTTTTTTCCACTATTATGACCTTGTTCATACTCCACTCCATCAAGGTGAAGGCGCCGTTGCCAACGTAGTTCTCCCGAGTCCAATTGGAGTCTTGTTTTACCATTCCGCCTGCCGATTCGATCGTCGGGGGGTGCACGGGAAACCATGAGGCATGCTTAACAATATTTGGAAAGTGAGGGGTAGGGCCTTCCAACTCGATTTCCAAAGTACTATCGTCGACGACCCGAATGCCAACATCCGAAAAGGGTACTTTGGATTCGTTGTAAGCTTGGGCGTTCTTTATAGTGTAGAGAAGTTGAGCGTAACGTGCTCCGAGCTCCGGGTTTAAAATACGATTGTAGGAATAGACAAAGTCATTGGCGGTTACCGGATCCCCATTCGACCAACGGGCATTGTCCCGAAAGTGGAAAGTCCATACACGGTAAGAGCCATCGTGTTCCCAGGTTTCGGCGACGCCGGGCTCTGGTATATTGTCGTTGTCGCGGTGGTAGGAGATTAGGCCCTCCATCAAGCAGTTAATAATGCGACTGCCGTTTACAGAGGCATTTATGTGTGGATCAAGGCTGGGTGGTTCTGAGCTGTTGCCGAAAAGCAAGATTTGCTGCTGAGCGGCTTCATCCGCCGGCGTGTTAGCTAGAAGACATGGGATAATCGCGAGGGCTCCTAGAGCAAATATTTGGGCAAGTTTCATAGTTTAACGCAATTCATGGAACACGGTAGTGACAGTAAATTAGCTTTAAGGCTCCGCTTTATCGTATTCTGCGAGGTTGTTCGAGCTGTTCGCGGGTGTTTACGAATCAGTCAGGATCAGGCAACTAGCGAATGCGGCGATTCCTTCGCCTCGCCCAATTGCACCCAGTATTTCGTTGGTTGTGGCCTTGATGCCGATTTGCTTCACGGAAACTCTCGCGCTTTTGGCAAGATGGCGTTTCATTTCTGGTATGCGAGGCCCGATCTTCGGTTTTTCAGCTACTACCGTCGCGTCGATATTTTCGATCTTAAATCCGTTCTCCTTCAGGATTGAGGCAACTTCCTTCAGCAATTCTTGGGAATCGATATCCTTGTATTGAGGATTCTTATTGGGGAAATAGTGCCCGATATCATCAAGCCCGGCCGCTCCGAGCAATGAATCGCAAATCGCATGAGTAAGAACGTCAGCGTCGGAATGCCCATCTAGTCCATATGGAGTGTCGAAAGAGACTCCACCCAGAATCATCGGCCTTCCATCTTTTAGAGCGTGGATATCGTAGCCTTGTCCGATTCGTAATTTCATGGGTTTAATGGAATCCTGGCGAATGCCCTTAGCATGAGAAACGTTGTCCGAGAAATTCGAGATAGGCAATGTCTTCCGGATTGGTCAACTTCGGGTTGGGAGTCGGGTTTTCGATGAAGGTTGCCGGAATGGATTGGCTTTCGATGGCTGCGAGATCGTCGGTAATCTTCTGGCTAGAAGAAATAATCTTTGCATATGCGTCATGTATAAGCGAATACCTGAAAGCCTGCGGCGTCTCCATTGACCAGAGTTCATCGCGATTCAGTTTATTCAAAACGTAACCATTATC
>DKNL01000296.1 GCA_002474325.1 Opitutales bacterium UBA7389 | reverse complement strand
CCCGACGGGATCCGGCAAATCGACGCAGGTACCCCAAATATTACTCAAGAAAGGATTGTTGAATGGGGGGGAACTCTTGGTCCTCCAACCCCGAAGAATTGCTGCCAGGGCCTTGGCGAGACGAGTCGCTTACGAATTGGGGGAAAGAATGGGTGGCCGGATTGGTTATCAGATTCGGAACGACGCGGTCGTGTCTAGAAATACCGTCGTCCGCTTTGTCACCGAAGGCATCTTGCTGAGGAAATTTATCAACGATCCAACGCTTTCTGGGGTGAGTGGCATCGTTTTCGATGAGTTCCACGAGCGAAGCCTTTATGCTGACATGGCCTTAGCGAGAGCCTTGAGGCTTCAAAAGGAAAAGCGAACGGAATTGCGAATCGTCGTTATGTCCGCTACCTTGGATTCGGAGGCCTTAGAAATGTATTTGAATCCATGCCGGACAGTAGTGTCTGAAGGTCGCGTTTTTCCAGTGGATATTTCCTACGTCAAGGAGAAGGTAGGCGGTTCCAAATTGCCAATCTGGGAAATGGCGGCTGAACAGGTGAGTGAATCCGTAAAGGGAATAGACCAAGGCCACACTCTTGTTTTTATGCCAGGGGCTTATGAGATTGGGCGGACAATCAAGACGCTAGGTCAACGGCTGTCGGCTTCCGAATTCAGATTACTACCGCTGCATAGTGATTTAGACTCAAGAGAGCAGGACGCTGCCTTGGATGGAAGCGATCGCCGCAAGATAATCGTTTCTACTAACGTTGCGGAAACTTCTTTGACTATCGATGACGTGCGACTGGTGGTGGATAGCGGGCAGGCGAGGATTGCCCGCTACGATCCAGCTCGCGGACTGAATACGCTTTGGATAGAGAAGATTAGCCATGCGTCCGCTCGTCAGAGGGCGGGCCGAGCTGGGAGAACGGGACCGGGCAAGTGCGTTAGGCTTTGGTCTGAGCGAGACCATAGCCAGAGACCCGAATTCGACGAGCCTGAGATCCAGAGGATGGATCTATCGGAATCGATTCTAACAATCTTAGCTACCGGTATAGATAGTTTGGATACTTTTGAGTGGTTCGAGCCGCCTTCGGATGAGCGGATGTCCGAGGCGAAAGATGCGCTGTCTCTGTTGGGGGCGATTGATGGTGAAGGACGTTTATTGAGCACTGGCAGGCGGATGGCTGAATTTCCACTGCATCCCAGTTACGGTGCTATGATGCTTGCCGCGGATCGTTATGGTTGTGTCGAAGATGCTGCTCTTGCTGCAGCGATCGCCCAGTCTAAAGGTATCTTTTTGCGGAAAACGGATAAGGAAGTTTCCAGAAGAAGAGATGCTCTGATCACGGATTCCGTAGATAGCGACTTACTCGCTCAAATTCAGGCTTGGAAAGTTGCTAAAGCGAACCGCTACGATTTGGGTTTCTGCCGCGAAATGGGCATTTATGTGTCGACTGCTAGGAAGGTCGAAAAAATCACCAGTCAAATATTGGATTGCGCGAAATACGCTGACATAGCTTGCCGAAACGCATCTGAAGTTCCCGATTCAAGTATAGTGAAGTCTATTCTCGCGGGTTTTCCAGATCGTGTTTGCCGGCGTTTGGATCGCGGTACATTGCGTTGTGAAATGACGGGTCAAATTAGAGGCTCGCTAGCTCGCGAAAGCAAGGCTCGCGATGCCTCGCTACTGGTCGCCTGTGAGATTACGGAGATCGGCCACCAGCAAGGTGATGTGACAATCGTGTTTGGACTGTGCTCGGAAATCAAGCAGGAATGGCTAAAGGAACTGTATCCAAAGGAATTTGAATCCGGGAAGGAAACGATTTTCGACGAGAAGAAAAAGCGGGTTGTCGAGCGGATATTTACGCGATATCGGGATTTGGATATCGAATGTAGGGAAAATCTGGATGTGAGCATGGAATTAGCGGCTGCTGAGCTAGCCAAGCTGATCGAAAGCGGAAAGGCGAAATTGGACAAGTGGGACGCAAGCGTGGAGAATTATCTCGCGAAAGTAGAACTAGTAGCCTCTTGTTTCCCTGAATACGAAATAGAGCTCTTAGACGAAGAAGCCCGAAGCTTGCTAGTCGAGCAATGTTGCTATGGAGCTAAGAGTCTGAGGGATCTTAAAAAACAAGAAGTGACGCCGGTACTAAAGTCTTGGTTCGGAACAGAAGTCGATCAGCTCGTCCAGTCGCATACTCCAGATCGGTTGCGATTAGAAAATGGCCATTCGGGGAGATTGCGCTACATATCGGAAGGAGCCGTCTTGTCGGCCAAGATTCAGGAGCTGTATGATCTGGCTGATACGCCAACGATTTGCGAGGGTCGCTGTCAACTTCGAATCGAAATTCTCGCTCCCAACATGAGGCCTGTTCAGTTGACAGACTCGCTGCCTGAATTCTGGGAGTCGACATACCCGAATATTAGAAAGGAGCTCAAAGGGCGCTACCCCAAGCACGAGTGGCGTTAGCTTGAATATTTCCTCGTAGCTACCGGACCCTCGATAATCGCCCTCAGCTGAGAGCCGTCCGAAGCCTTGGCGAAGGATGGTGGGAGATGGCAGATTCGAACTGCCGACCTCTTGCATGTCAAGCAAGCGCTCTAACCAACTGAGCTAATCCCCCGAATGGCGAAATCGTCCCAAAATAGCGTCTCGAAACGAGTCGGAAACGGTTATGGACAGCAATATTCGGGGCAAGAACAATTTTCGTTTTCTTTGAAGCCGGAAATGCCCTTAATTCCATTCATACTATTTAGATGCTTCAGTATTTAACTATCACGAATTTGGCACTGTTAGAGTGGGCATCCATCGATTTCGACGAAGGATTTACGGTGGTAACCGGTGAAACGGGGGCTGGGAAAAGCGTTTTTCTCGGGGCTTTAAGTCTACTTTCCGGAGCCCGCTCGGATAAGTCGGTTATTCGGTCGGGTGAGGACCAATGCGAAGTAGAGGCGGCAATGCAATTCGACCGACCAAATAGTATCAATTCGCTGCTGGTAGAGATGGGACTCCCGGAATGCGAAGATGGGGTACTTTTGATCAAGCGTAGCGTGCGAGCATCAAAAGCGTCACGAATTTCCATCAATGGCAGCCTCGCCACTTTGGCCAACTTGCAGGCCTTGGGTTCGCTTTGGATCGACTTTCATGGGCCAGGTGAACCTCAACGATTGCTGAAAAACGAGTGCCAACTGGAAATGATCGACTTGTTTGCCCGGCTTCAAGACGAGGCGGAACAGTATCGGAATGCTTATGACGAATGGAGGAAGACGTTGTCGGAAATCGAGCGTTTGAGAAACACGACAAAGCTTTCTCAGGATCAGATTGATTTTCTGAGGCAACAGATCGACCGTATCGATGCCTTGGAGCTCTCTCCAGAATCAGTAGAACAATTGGAAATCGATTTCAACCGTGTTGCTAGTAGCCGAGATCTAATAGGACTTTCAGAGGAATTGGGTTCAGGGCTGATTGGAGACGATGGTGTCGTTGCCTCATTAAGTCCTTTGATGGGTGCAGCGAAAGAAGCTGCTGAGATGGATTCATCCTTAGGCGAGCTCGCTGATCGACTGGAAGGGGTGATACTGGAGATTCAGGAGTTGGGTGCAGAGTATGAGATGGTAGGATCGTCTCTGGATTTCGAACCAGAGTTCGCTGAGCAAGTGCAGTCCCGCATGACCGATTGGCAGGAGTTCCGGCGCAAGTACGGCAGGGATGTTGCTGAGGTCCTCGAGGCTCGGGAAGGTATGGCGCGCAAGATTGAATCTCAAGGGGATATCGAAGGGGCTCTAGATAGACTCCATGAAAAGGCTGACAAAGAGGAAGCGGTGCTCAAAACGATGGCTTCTAGATTGTCGAGTAAGCGCAAAAAGGCGGGAGAGGAACTGGCTCTAAAAGCAGAGGCGGTTTTATTGGAATTAGGATTCAAGAAGGGAAAGTGCGGATTGAACCTGGTTAAACAATTGTCTCTCAAGCCGTACGGCGACGCGTTGCCTGAGCTACTCTTTTCACCCAATGTAGGGGAGTCATTGAAGCCGTTGAGCAAAGTCGCCTCAAGCGGCGAACTGGCCAGGGTAATGCTGGCATTGAAGACGATCCTGGCGAATGTGGATTCTGTTCCGGTGCTAGTCTTCGACGAAGTCGATGCCAATGTTGGCGGAGAGATCGGCAAGATGGTGGGGCAAAGGCTCAAGGGTATCGGAGCCAATCATCAGGTTATATGCATTACCCATCTGCCTCAAGTCGCTGCTCTGGGAGACAATCACTTCGTCGTAGAAAAGGACCAAAGTGGCGGTCGGGCAACTGTTTGTATTGAAAAACTCGGTGCTGGAGACGATTCGCGGATTGTCGAGCTAGCCCGAATGCTAGGCGATCGGGAAGCGGGAAGCGCTCTATCCCATGCCAAAGAGCTCTTGTCGGAGAGCACCCAAACGTCGGTCGATTCCTAATGCGATTGAGAGGTTCCAAGGCTCTAGTTACGGGAGCAAGTAGTGGAATAGGGAAGGCCATCGCATCGCGATTCCTGAGCGAGGGAGCGGCAGTTTGGGGAACGTCGCGAGATCCGGAGACGGCTAGATTTTTGCCAGGTATTCAATCGGCCCGATTGGACATCAGTTGCGTGAAACGGATTGACGCGGATTGGCATGCTCAAGGACTGGATGCGATCGATTTCGATATCGTGGTGAACAATGCGGGGGGCGGTGTTTTCGGGCGTTTTTCCACGTCGGACTTCGAGGATTGGCAGTCGCAAGTCGAGACTCTTTTAACAGGTACTATGAAAGTAACGCGTCTTGTCCTACCAAGCCTGATCGAGCGAAAAGGATATTTGGTGAATGTCTCCTCGCTGGCTGCCGAGTTTCCTGTGCCCTTCATGAGCGCTTATAATGCATCGAAAGCCGGCCTGTCAGCATTTACCGAAACTGTCATTTTGGAGACGCAAGCCAGCGGGCTAAAAGCTATAGATTTGAGACTTGGAGACATTAGATCGCAGTTTAATAAAAATATAAGGTTAAAAAGATGTAAAATAGAAAATCAAGGTTGCATGGATAAGGTTTGGAGCCGAATAGAGAACCGTATTAGTAAATCACTGTTGCCTGATGTGGTGGCGGACAAGGTATGCCAGGCTATTCAAAAAGACAGAACGGGCATTGTTCGGGTCGGATCGCGATTTCAAGCGATTCTGGCCCCGTTGGTTTGCAGGTTGATTCCAGGGAGCTGGGCACGAACGGCGAACATCTCATATTATACGAAGTAGGAGGTGAAAGCGACTAGTGGCCGTTAGGATACTAGTTTTGACTTCAAGTACTGGGGGCGGACACGATGCTAGAGCGAGTGCGTTTCGCAGGTGGGTTCGCAAGATCTACGGTTGGGAAGTAGAAGTGCGAGTTGAGAGCATGCTCGAAGACTCGTCGCGCATTGCTCGTTTCGGGGTAGCATTCTACAACTTTATCCAAAAACACGCCCCTTGGCTTCATCATCCGTATTTTTTTCTCGTAGAAGGGCTGAGCTGCCTCAATCGCTCACGAGTAACCTTGGGTAAGCGGTATTATAGCGAAGTGATTCGCAATTATAAG
>DKNL01000030.1 GCA_002474325.1 Opitutales bacterium UBA7389 | reverse complement strand
CGGTCCTCTGCCATTTGGGCATCCGAGGCTCCTTCGATGGCGTTTAGGTCACCTTTAGAGAGCGTTTCCAATCGCTCGGTAGGTACGCCGAGCGTGGATAAGTACTGGCTTACGCTGCCAGATCGGCGCTCGCCCAGAGCCAGGTTGTATTCCGGTGTGCCTCTCCAGTCGCAATGCCCCTCTATAATAATAGAATGGTTCGGGTTTGACCGAATATAATCGGCCACTTGAGTGAGCTTAGCTCGCTCGCTTGCCTTTATGCTGGATGAATCGAAATCGAAATAGACCATCACGGCAATGATGCCGCGCTCGCCGCGTTCGCCATCCATTATTCCACGATCGAATAGCGTAGTTTCGCCGGCGGCCAAAGTGCCGGGACCGGTGAGGTCTTCGATGTTTTCAGATCGTCCTGACGTACCACTGGTATCGCCGATTACGGTGTCGAGCGGGTTTGGACGGCGGGGCTTTTTCTTACAGCCGACGAAGGCAAAGGCCACTGAGAAAATGAGGAAGTAAAGAATGGACTTTTTGGAAATCATAGATCTGAACGCTTCAAAGTTGATTGACTATTGGGTTATGTCCGTGGTCGGCAAGAAATATAAGTGGTTAAAGGAAAATTCTTATGAATGAAGGGAATGCAAGAGCGTATTACAGGGTAGTTTTGCTGGATAATGGCTCGGTTAATCCGGATTCGGTGTTGGCGGGGCGAAAATTAGCGGCCGGTTTCGCGGAGCAAATTGGGCAGCAAGTAGATCTCGTTTCCGTCGCCCATAGCGATCGCATTCCCGCGGAGGATCTGGATGGCATTCCTGCCCAGATTTTGGAAAGCTACCTTGGTAGGGCGTTGGAAACAGGAATTCGGGAATTGCGGATCGTGCCTCTCTTTTTCGGTCCTAGCTTCGCATTGCGGAAAGCCAAGAAAGCAGCCGCTGCATTAGAAGGGCAGGGACATGGCCTGCGAACTCGTTGGTCCGATTGTCTGATATCGGAGGACAGCAAAGATGACCTCCTGACCGAAATCCTAGCAGACAATGTCTTCAAAGTGGTGAATACGATGGATTCCGGCAAACCGCTCCCGCGGATTCTCATGGTTGATCATGGCAGCCCATTCCAGGAAGTAAGCGAACTGCGAGATCTGGCGGCATCTTGCCTAGCTGAAACTTTGGGTTCGAAAGTGGAAAGCGTAGTAGCTTGTTCCATGGAACGGAGGGAAGGCGAGGCTTACGACTTTAACGAACCAACTCTGAAACGGGCCCTGATTAATGCCAAAGGGGAAGGTGTTGAGAGCTTGATTTTGAGCTACCTTTTCTTGTTTCCGGGACGCCACGCTGGCCCAGGGGGCGATATAGATCAGATATGCCAGGCCCAGGTTTGGGGTCCGAGCTGCGGGCTATTGAGAACGTCTCTAATTGGCGAAAGTCCAATGCTCCCAGAGCTCCTGCAAATTCGTTTGGACGCGATGAATTGACTGCAGTTTCCTCGTTTGCCGGTTCGCGGGAATGAGCACAAAAAACTGCTTGCCTTTGTGTTTGATCGAGACTGTATAGCGAGCTCGTTTTTTTTGAGGACGGGTCGATAGCTCAATTGGTAGAGCAGTTGCCTTTTAAGCAATTGGTTCTGGGTTCGAGTCCCAGTCGACCCACCACCTAAGTCGCTAATTAATAGAGACTTATGGACTTGTGGTAAAATAGCCCTTGCAAGAAAATATCCCCCAATGTGTCCCTAAGCTATAATTAGCTTATAGATATGTGGAAGAGGACCAAGACGATTAACTTGCAAAAATACATTAGTAATGGTCCCAAAAGCGGTGACTACTATGCCGTCTACAAAATCGACGGTAAGGTCCACCGCGATGCATTGGGCACGAACGACTATAAAACCGCTGTTCGTCTCAAGAACAAGCACATGGAATCGGTTGAGCACTTAAGAAGCGGCAGTGGATTCGGTAAAAGCGTAGTGACCTTCGATCACCTCTTGAACGAGTACGAGAAGCGGACGAATCAAGACGCGTCTTTGAAAGCCGCAACGAAGGTTGATCGAATCAATACCCTTAAACGGTTAAAGCGGACCTTTCCATCTTTGGACGGAATGAAGCCAGCTCGGTTGAGTCTGCAAGATGTAACAGAATGGGCAGACACTCTTAAAAATAAAGGAACGAACTTTACTCCTCCAGGTGCCAAGAAAGCCCGAAAGGGCAACAGCCCTAGGCTTATCAACAGAACGGTAAGGCTGCTTTCCACTATTTGTGATATGGCGGTGGCGAAGGGGTTGGCGGCTGACAATGTTGTTAGGAAGAACATGAAGCTCGAACGCCTGACTGTTAAGGATGACCCCAGTAAGGTCTACATTCTCAAAAAGAAGGAGTTTGAAGCAATTCTTCAGAAGCTAGAAGCTATAGCGGGCAAGAGCTTCTCGTTCTCGATGCGTCTAATAGCCTATTCGGGTTGCAGAATAGGCGAGGCGAGGAGCCTCAAATGGCAGCATGTTGATTTGGAAAACAAGAGGCTAAGGATACCAGGAGAGAAAACGGCCTCTGCTGATAGAGTTGTACCGATGAATGGGCCTCTTTACGATCTTTTGAAATCCAAGAGCTCGGAAATAACGGCTCTCGCGGGTGAGGAACTGGGTAGTCAGAAAGTCATGCCCATCAATTGCCTCAACAAAAGATTGGCTGAGGCCTGCGGCAGTCTAGAGATCAACCGCATCACGAACCACGACTTGCGCGATTACTTTGCCACTACGTGCCTAGAAAACAAGGTGCCGGTACATACCGTAGCCGCTTGGCTTGGTCACATAGATGGAGGAGCTCTGCTTCTCCGGCGCTACGCCCACCTAAGAGATCAGCACGCTGCTGAGATGGCGGCGGCTGTTAATTTTTAAACCCCCTTAAATTCTCTTTACCAAACGGCACATCGACCATCGCTCGATTAGGTAATGCTCTAAATTGATCGATCTAATTGACAGGATTCCTCGAAAATCTAATCCTTGCGGTATGATCCGGCCCTACTATGCGTTTTCGGAGTCCGGTGGAATGAATCGTCGGAGTTTTTTCCGTTATACCGGTTCGCTTGCGACCGCGGCCGCTTGGTCCAGTCAGCCCATCGGAGCCACCGTGGAGCATCTCAGCTTTTCACATTACCCCTTTTCACTAGGGGTCGCCTCGGGCGATCCCAGCTCAGATGGTTTCGTGATATGGACGCGATTGGCTCCCGATCCTCTGAATGGAGGCGGAATGCCGCATGAGAACGTGGAGGTCTCCTGGATGATTTCCGATGACGAGAATTTTCGACGAATCGTACGCAAGGGGACTTCGGTTGCCCGACCTGACTGGGCCCACGCTGTTCATGTGGAACTAGAAGGCCTAGACCCAGATCGCTGGTTTTGGTATCAATTCAAAGTAGGGGAACACGTGAGCCAGAAGGGGCAGGCCCGAACCATGCCGCTTGCCGGCGCCATGCCGGACCGGCTGCGATTTGCATTCGCCTCATGCCAGCACTACGAGACTGGTTATTATACTGCATTCGAGCATATGACCCGGGAAGACTTGGATTTGATTATCCACCTTGGTGACTACATCTATGAATATGCCGGCAGGGACAATCGTGTGCGGAAACATACCGGCTCGGAGATCTATTCCGTTTCCGACTACCGGAATCGCTACGCACTTTATCGAAGCGACCCAGCGTTGCAAGCGGCTCACGCTTCTGCTCCGTGGCTGGTCACTTGGGACGATCATGAAGTCGACAACAATTACGCGGATCATATTTCAGAGGAGCTCAATGTCGGCCCAGAGCTTTTCCTGCAGCGACGGGCTAATGCCTATAAAGCCTATTACGAACACATGCCATTGAGGTTATCATCCTTGCCCAATGGTCCAGATATGCAGCTCTATCGTAAAATCAAATTCGGTCGACTTGCCGATTTCTTCGTGCTGGATACCCGTCAGTACCGTTCCGACCAGCCTTGCGGGGATAAGACTTCCCTCTGCGACGATGCCATGAACCCAGAAAACACCATGCTTGGCCAGGCCCAGAAAGCTTGGCTAAAACAGGGTTTGAAAGATTCCGACTCCGAATGGAATGTGTTAGCTCAGCAGGTGATGGTTGCCCAATTGGACCGGGTCGCGGGAGAGGGAGTCGGCTATAGCATGGACAAGTGGACAAGTAGCGAGCTAGAGCGCAGAGAGCTTATTCGCTATTTGGGCCAAGATGAGATCAAGAATCCCGTCGTTCTGACTGGCGACATCCACTCGAATTGGGCCAATGAACTACTTCTCGACTTCGACGGCGGAAAGCAGCGATCTGTTGGGACGGAGTTCGTGGGGACGTCTATATCTTCAACTGGTGACGGTCAAAGGTATCCAGATGGCTTAGACACGATATTGTCCGAAAATCCGTTTGTCAAATTTTACAATAAGGAGCGAGGATATGTTTCCTGCGAGGTAGACAGAAAGCAGTGGCGAACAGACTACCGAACCGTTGACTATGTGACTCGCCCAGGGGCCCCCGTCCGCACCCGTGCCTCGTTCGTGGTCGAAAATGGGCAAACAAAGCTTAACGAGGCTTAGCCAAAAGCGTACCCAAATAGCTAAGATTTTCGGGACTGCCGCTCACGCGTGGTTTAATTTAGCTGCCGCCAATGGGTTTTCAAAAGGTAAAGAGTCCCGAGATCTTATAGCGAAAGAAATGACCTCCGATCAACTCGCTGAAGCACAGAGAATGGCCCGAGACATGGTCGAGTCCAACCCCAAGGTGATGGGGGAGTAGTCTTTCGTATTTAGCTTTTCACGGACCAGTTGCTCCAGAAGCAATTGGTCTGAGGGCCGCCAAAATGTATACTCCAAATGTATCCCTAATCTTCAAAATCAGCCGAGTCCTACCTTTTTTGCTTGTTTCTGAAGGTTGTAGCTTCTTCAGGATTGTTTTTTTAAACTACTGAAGGTTAGCAATTTAAAACAAGTTGAGACGTAGCTAAACATTGGATTCATGGCCTGTATCCCAATCGCCCTGAGTGCCTGGACCAGTACGGGATCGCCCGTAATCCTGATGATCGATTCGCCCTTGCCAGATTGTGCGAGCTTGAAGTACCGTAATGAAATGATCGGTGGCGTGATAATTCTGTTACTGTTTGGTCTTTTGACTCCCTTATTTGGAGCTTCTGGGCCATTTGATGCTATCGAGACCGAGGAGATTTTGGTAGATGCGGACACAGAAGGTATTGACCTTTTCATTCGTATAAAAAAATCAAAGTTAAAAAAGGATTATCAAAGTCCTCTAGTACTTTGCGTTCATGGTGCCACTTACCCTGCTGAAACTTCGTTCGACCTCCAACTAGACGGTTTTTCATGGTTAGATTATATGGCGGCTAGAGGCTACATTGCGGCCATTTTAGATATTAGGGGATATGGGAGATCTACGAGACCACCGGAAATGGAAGCTTCTCCTGCGCTGCACTCACCAATTGTAGATACGGCGGTTGCGGTACGAGATGTCACCAGTGCTGCCAACTATCTTCTAAGGAAATTTGAAAAAGAAAGATTAAATCTGATAGGCTGGTCTTGGGGAACCGCGATCATGGCTGGTTATGCGGCAAAGAACCAGGAAAAAGTATCAAACCTAGTACTATACGCACCGATTTGGCACAGGCAAACACCGAGCCTTATTAGCACCAACAAATCGTTAGGCTCATACAGACTTGTTTCCAAGGAAGATGCTTTATTGCGTTGGTCATCTGGCCTCTCGGAAGACCAAAAAAAAGAGATCTTAAACCCAACTTAGCAGCAAATTTGGGCTGCCGGCGACTATCGTTCCGATTGGCAAAGCAGTCGCCAAAAATTGTCCATGTAATCAGGCTGCTCAGTAAATTCCTGGAAACGAACCCATCTTCAGAACAATGTTTTCGAATCAGACCCTTAAACAACTAGCCGCTCAGATTTACCGATCGCCCTTGCAAGCGAGCCTGGCGATTCTTGGAGTTGCGTTGCCAGGGATTTGCTTTGCGTCGAATGAATCGGGAGGGCTGGTTCATGGAATCATGCCAGAGAGGCACTTCGAGCTCTTGGAAGACAACTGCCTCAATTGCCATGACGCGTTCGAGGAAAAGGGTGGAGTGAATCTCGAGGACCTCTCATTTAAGATGGATACGCTTGAGGCAGCAGAGCTTTGGCAAAAGGTCTTGAATGTCGTGAATGCGGGCGAGATGCCGCCGGAAGACGAGCCGCAGCTTGAAGGGGAAGACAAAACGGAGTTTCTGGCCGATTTGTCGAATCAACTCGTGATAGCCCGCGATGCTTTGAGCGACAGTGGCGGTGTGATCACCATGCGGCGACTGAATCGTCGTGAATACGAGAATACAATTGAGTCGCTTCTTGGGGTACAAGTGGACGCTTCGGATTTGCCGGACGATGCCAATCCAGGAGGGTTCGATACCAATGGATCGGCATTATACTTTTCTAGTGACCAGTTTGAGCAGTATTTGAAGATCGCCGATCGAGCTCTCGATTTGGCCCTGGCTACCAAGCGTAAACCGGAAACTAAAAAAGAACGGATAGAAGCGGAGAAACTTCAGCTTAGGCGTGTGCAGCAGTCCGTAGCCAACATAACCAGAGATTATTTGGCTGAGCAGTATCCTGAAGGTAAATCTGCCTCCGATCTAGACTTTGTTCTGATGGGCAAAGCTCTGGAGACGAATCAAAATTATCGTTGGCTCAATTACGAAGCCTATTTGGAAAATCCAAATATAAAGAATGGCGCTGTTTTGTATAATTTTTTCAATGACTTCAGTTTAGAGGGTATTGAGCTTCCGGCCGATAGCGTGGCTCGGAAATACGTTATCAGAGCACGGGTCGCTTTATTGGACGAAGGCGTTCCCGAGCATCGGCGTTATATCGAGTACGGAAGCGCTCCTAGTGGAGTTAAGCGTGGCGAGATGAGCGTTTATGGCATCCATAAAGTCAAGGGAACGATGGATGAGCCGGAGATTATAGAATTGGAGTTTATTCCTGGCAACAGTGGCGAACGCAGCCTTCGAATCCGCGAACGCGCCATTAACAGTCTCAATGCGGCCAAGCGGTTCTTTAGAGACAGCGATGAAGCGACAGGAGAGGGCCCGCCTCCAGCGATTTGGGTCGATTGGGTGGAGTGGGAAGGGCCTTTGGTTGACCGGGCGCCGATCGAAGCCAACGAGAAGCTTTTCATTCCTAGATCCAATGGGCAAACCGAGGAGCAATATCATCGGGCGGTTTTAGAGAGCTTCGCCGAGCGGGCCTTTCGGACGAAGTCACCGGCCCCATCCTACATCGATAGATTGATGGCTCTTTATAGAGGTGAAGTTAAGGAAGGCGTGGATCCCATGGATGCTCTTAAAGAGCAGTTGGCGATTGTATTGGCTTCGCCTGGCTTTCTTTATCTCAACGAACCAGTGCATGGCGAGGAACAGCGCGAGTTGAGCGCGGGGGAACTAGCCGTCAGGCTTTCGTACTTTCTTTGGAGTTCTCCCCCAGATGACGAACTAAAGCGATTGGCGTACTCTGGCCGCTTGACAAAGTCGAAGGTCCTGGAAACTAAGGTGAAACGGATGCTCCGCGATCCGAAGGCGGATGAATTCGTCAGTGGTTTTACTCATCAGTGGCTGCACATGGAGCGGCTCGATTTCTTTCAGTTTAATTATCAGAAGTATCCGAGGTTCGATGACAGTATTAAAGAAGCCGCTCGCGAAGAAGTCTATGCTACGATTCGCAATCTGATCGATGAAGATCTTCCGCTAAGCGAGTTACTCAAGTCGGATCATGTAGTAGTCAACAACCTGCTGGCCGGCTATTACGGGATCGATGGCGTGGAAGGCGAACATTTCCGCCGAGTACCGGTGCCGGAAGGATTGCCTCGAGGCGGTTTGTTGGGAATGACAGCTGTTATGGCCATGGGATCCGATGGCGAACGTTCTTCACCCGTCGAACGCGGGGCTTGGGTACTACGCAAATTGCTTAATGATTCGCCTCCTCCTGCGCCTGCCAACGTGCCGCAATTGGGTCGATTTGAAGGTGAGCATCTGAGCGCCCGAATTCTGGGCAAAGCTCACCAAGAAGAGCCTCAATGCGCTCAATGCCATCGCAAGATTGATCCCATTGGGTACGGGCTAGAGAATTTCGATGCGGTTGGTCTGTGGCGAGATGAAGAAACGCTTCGCTATCCCTTCCAGGAGTTCACGGACCGTGAGAAAGCGGACGACAAAGATTGGCGGAAAAAGATACCACCTCGTATTACAGCGGCCATCGATCCTTCCGGGACGCTGCCCGACGGAACGCCTTTCCGGGACTTCTACGAGTTGCGCGATCGCATTTCGGAGAAAGAAGCCGACTTCGCTCGCGGCTTTACGGAGCACTTGATCGAGTACGCCTTGGGGCGTCCGTTCGGTTTCGTCGACTACAATCTGGCCGATAGTATACTGGAACGGGCTGAAAAGGAAGACTATGCCATGAGCTCGTTTATTCTCGGCGTTGTCCAATCAGATCGTTTTAGTCTAAAGCACTGAGATGGAGAGATTGAGGGATAAGGAGATGGAGAGAGGAATTCATGTCGGAGCGAAAATATAATATCAGGAGGCATACGGATTTGGACGTCTACAAGAAGGCGTTTGAGGCTTCAATGGCGTTCTTTAGACTCAGCAAGGACTTTCCAAAGGAAGAGACCTACTCTCTCACGGACCAAGGTAGGCGCTCCTCCCGTTCCGTTTGCGCTAACCTTGCGGAGGCCTGGCGAAAACGCCGTTATCCAGCCGCCTTTGTCGCCAAGCTTTCGGACTCGGAAGCGGAAGCGGCAGAAAGCCAAACGTGAATACAATTTGCGGTTGAATGCGATTACCTAGATGCAGACCGTGGTCGAAAACTATATAGTGAATACGATGCGATAATTGGTATGCTGGTTAATATGATCATTAAGCCAGAAGATTGGACTTTGGAAAAAGGTTGAGATTACACTTTGATTGTTAAAGAAAAGCTTTGTTCTATGAATAACCATAAGCGGAACCAACACAGAGCTGAAGCTTCGCCTTCCTTTAGTCCCTCTGTCTCCCGATCCCTTAGTCCCTCTATGCCAATATCCCGCAGATCTTTTCTTAGAAGTTCATCCGCCTTGGTGGCTCTACCTGCCCTGGAATCGGTTGGCTTCGCTAAGCTCGCAAGCGCGGTATCTGTCACGACGGCCCCGAAGCGTATGGTTTTCCTTTCCATGGGGTGGGGCGTGACGAAAGAGAGTTGGTTCCCGAAGCTGGATCAAGTGGGTCGCGGCTACGATCTTCCCAAAAACCTGGCTCCGTTAGCCCGGTACAAGGATGACATAACGATTCTTCAGAATCTGCAGCACAAGTACTCGACCGAGGCTCATTGGGGGAGCACCTTTTGGCTTACGGGGGCGAATCGATATGGCGTGCCAGGTCAAAGTTTTCACAATTCCATCTCCGCCGACCAAGTCGCAGCCGAGCAGTTTGGCAGAGATACGCGATTTACGTCGGTACAATTGAACGGGAAGGGAGCTAATGGTCATGGACCGGGTTCGTCACTGGCCTGGAGTAGACAGGGCAAGCCGGTTGCGGGGTTGGACACGCCCGTTGCCCTGTATCACAAACTGTTTTCTGACGATACGACTCCGCTCGAACAGCGCCAAGCGATGCTCAAAAAGCGTCGAAGTGTCCTCGACAGCGTTCTGGAGGATGCGAAATCGACGCAGAAAGGTTTGAACGCTACGGACCGGGATAAGGTCGACGAGTATTTCCAATCGATTCGCGATATTGAAATTCGGCTTTCCAAGGAAGAGCAATGGCTCGATGTTCCAAAGCGACTCCCACAGGATCCCGTCAAGGAGCCGCTCGCTAGTCTCCAAGGTTACGAAGAAGTTAAGGTGATGTACGATCTTATGGCGGCCGCGATGCAAGTGGATGCGACGCGTGTATTCACTTATCGGATGCCCACGGATACCTTGATTCAAAGTCTTGGCGCCACGATCACGTCTCACAATATGAGCCACTATGCTCAAGGCGAGCGTCGGCAAATATCGGAGAAGCGAGACGAAACCCATGCGGAGCTAATCGCCTATTTTATCGATAAGCTAAAAGCTTCGAAAGAGGCGGACGGTAGCTCGCTCTATGACAACATTTCGATCGCGTTCGGCAGCAACATAAACTCCATCCATTACCTGACGAACTGCCCAACGCTCATAACCGGCGGCGGAGCAGGTGTGAAGCATGGCCGGCATCTGGTGATGGACGATCGCAAGACGCCTCTTTGCAATCTTTGGCTCAGCCTGCTTAAGGGTTCGGGCGTGGATGTTAAGTCCCACGGCGACAGCACAGGTACGATCGACGAGCTGTTTGTTTAGATATTCCCTGAAATCTACCGAACCATATATTTCAGATCCGAGGTGTATGTCGGGTAGGCCCAGGGAAAATTGGCTAGCTCGCTTGCAGGTATCCGGTGCTTCATGGCCAATCCGAAAATATTGATGACTTCGGAAGCGTTGTGTCGGGCGAGATGGGCCCCGATAATGGTAGTTGGAACGGTGACACCTTTCTTGATCCAAAATTCATTGCAGAGTTGGTTCGTCCTATCCCCGGAGATGTCAATCCGTCCTATGGCCTCTTATGGCACCTTAACGGTAAATACTATAGAGGCTACTACGTGCCGTCCCTTATTAATCGTAAACCACTGGAGGGGACACCTTCGGATGCTTTCTTTAACTACGGGAGTGGCGGTCAAGTTCTAGTTTGCGTTCCTTCCCTCGAGCTCGTGTGGGTGCGAACGGGAAGTGAGATGCCCTACAGTATGTATCAACCAACGAGCACTCTCTCTCTCGCCTTTCGTCTCTTATCTGTCAGAGTATTCAAAAGTAGGGGTCTAAATAGTAGACTAAAGCTGCCAAGCAAGGGTTTGATGACTCGAAGTTGAACATCGGTGTGATGTGTTTCTGAGGCGGAGTTTTCCTCGAGGATTATGAAAAGCCCATACGTAGTTCAATCTTGGTGATGCTAATGGGAGTGAAGTAGCCTGGGAGGGGAGAGACAGGATCGCGAACGGAATGACCTCGGATCTACTCGCCAAAGCAAATAGAATGGCACGCGAGATGATTGAGGCCAACCCAAAGCTGATGGGTGAGTAGTCTTGCGTAGCTAGCTTTTCTCGGACCAGTTGCATAAAAAGCAATTGGTCTGGGGGCCGCCAAAATGTATCCTCCAAATGTATCCTTAATCTTCAAAATCAGCCGACTCCTACCTTTTTTGCTTGTTTCTGGAGGTTGTAGCTTCTTTGGGATCGTTTTCTTAAAGTACTGAAGGTTAGCAACTTAAAACAAGTTGAGACGTAGTTAAACGCTGATTTATTGGCCTTTTAAGCAATTGGTTCTGGG
>DKNL01000218.1 GCA_002474325.1 Opitutales bacterium UBA7389 | reverse complement strand
AAAAAACAAGAATGGCCCTGCCTGTATAAATTTTCCTGATACAAGTATCCCATCGGAGCCAAGGGCCTCACCCTCATAGACTTTTCCACCCAATACACTCTGAATACGCCCAAAAGACTCCTCAACAACTTCAAGACTGCGAAGCAGCATAGCTTCTTTCGTCACTTCGCTATTCTCACCCAACAAATGCAGCCTATTAATCGCCTCGCTGTAAGACTCACCCTCACCCGAACTCAATGAAGCCTTGTAATTCGCTAAATATTCGCCGAAAAGAGTCATCGATATATAATCGATTTCTTTACTGCTCGCCTCAACGCGCTCCTCCAATTCACGTAATTCTAAATGCTTGCTATCCTGAGCCGAACGCTGCTTCTCCAAAGCACTTCGCAAGCCCTTCGTCTCTTCCCGCACCGCACTCAGATGCTTCGAAAGCGGAATCTGGTTCTCGGAGATTTCCACCCGCAACGCATTCAAACGATGGATCGCCGTATTCAATCGCTCTTCATGAGCCGCAACCGCCTCATCAAAATCAGCCCCACTGGCAGTATCGACCCCCAGCAAAGCGAAAACGGCCCCAACATACCAAAAAGCCATGGTTCTTCTTAAAATACCCTCGAGAAGCGCTAATTGACTCCTCCAATTCGCACGGGCAAAGGCAAAAACTCAGCTTCCTTCTGAATACCCTCGTGAATAGCCATCGCTTCTTCAATTCGATCCGCCAACTCAGGAGCAGGCTCCCAAAGCCACCCATTCGCGCTCGGCCTTCCCACTCCTGCACTCGCTCCATTCGGAGCCAGATAATAAGCGCTCGCTAAACCGAGATATAAAGACTTAAACTCACCTCTGCTTCCATCCCTAGTCTCACGGATTTCGCTAGACAAAATGATCCTCTCATCAAACTTATGAACACTAGATAATATTCCGACCACCGTCTGCATCCGCTCCGCCACCCCCAACGAAGTCTCCTCGGAATCGTTCGGCAATCGCCCGAAAAACGGCTCTAACTTCTGAAGCAAAGGCTGCGGCAGCCAAGCACTAAGTGCCCACATTTGACCCTCCATCTTCCCCAAAAAAAGTTCTATCGCCTCGATTGAATCAGCCAGTGACGCCTCTTTTTTCAACAATTCTTCGCGACGATTATCAGACTCGCTTTGCACTCTCCCCATTTCTTCTATACGTCTACGCAGAGTTTCGCTCTCCTTCTCGAGGACGCCGATCAGATCAAGCATTACCTCTTTCTTATTTCGCCAAGACTGCTTTTCCAGGGAGATGCTTTTCTCTACCTTCACCCACTCTTTCAGATTGGCCCGAGCCAAATCCAGTTCCTCTGAACCGAACAAAGGAACCGCCAAAAAAAACAATACTACGAAAAAAATGTTCATTTCTAACCCTCAAGTTTAACAAACTAAGAACGAGCGATCTAACCCAAGACGGATTTAGATTACTCCCAAACGGATTCACTATATCAATTCCATCGTGAGCTTCATCTTTGTGTGCGAACTCTTATCATGAAAAACTTAGCTCAATTCAGCGGGCCCAATAATTCTCCACTGGCGACTTTAGATCATAAACGTGACTGTCAGGCTTCAAAAAGATCGAACTCTAACCAATCCTCAGCTAGTTTCACTGACTCTAATTATCCACTCAAAAAAGTCCAATATCCTCTTTGTATTCGCAGATCAATTTCGACGCCAGGCTAAGGGCTTCGGCGGCGAAACCAACATCCAAACTCCTTAGCGAACAGGACAAAGGTGTTCTTATAGGTCGTCTTAGTGTTTATCCCCGCGTTTTTCTTAGATCTTATGAACGCTTCTAAAATATTTGGAGTAAGTGCTGAATTGTATGGCTTGATCGTATTCGCGAACTCTTTGGCGGCTAGTATGGCTTGGTCACCAGTCATTTCTAGAGCTTTGAGGCACTCTTTGACGACAGACACCAAAGACTCGTTGCCGCAAAGCCTTTTTGCTTCGCCGAACTCTAAAAGTTGGACTCTAGTTAAGGATCCTGAGCTCGTCTGTCTGCGTAAGTCGTCAGCCTTTTGCTTAGCAAAATCTTTGGCTGCCCCAAGATCATTGAACTGCTTCAAGCGGCGACCGCCAAGATAGTATCCGACTTGGAATATCTCTCGAACATCTTTGCGTTAGGTAGCGTAAATTTTGACGAAAGAGGAGCCAGTTTTTTACTTCCATAGGGAATTTTGAACGCCGCGGTTGCATACATTTGCATACAATCTTAAGCGTATAAATACGCGATATTTAACAAATACGAAAACGTTAATTTTTGTAAGTAACTAACTTTAGGCAACTTACAGAAACACCTTGGTGCCCAGGGGGGGACTCGAACCCCCATGCCGTTAAGCACTGCCGCCTGAAGACAGCGTGTCTACCAATTTCACCACCTGAGCATTCAGTAATGAAGTGAGGGGAAGGAACAGGATTTCCCTTGGCCGGGCAAGGAAAATACGATTCCGGAATCAATGGGCCTGCTCGCCTTTTTTTAAACTTGGCGGAGCGACGATTATAAGCAGATTATGTGGAAAATTTATGCAGCTCGAAGTCGAGAATCTCAATGTATCCTTCCATTCCCGCGATGGGATCAATGAGGCGGTCAAAGGGATCTCGTTCAATCTCGAGAAAGGCAAGGTCTTGGCTATTGTTGGGGAGAGTGGCAGCGGCAAAAGCGTGACCTCGATGGCCCTAACGAAATTGTTGCCGCCAAAGCCGCAGTGCCAGGTCTCAGGATTGGCTCGTCTCAATGGGAAAAGCCTGCTGGATTTGCCGGAAAAGGAAATGCGAGGCGTTCGGGGTAAAGAGATCGCTTATATTTTCCAAGAGCCATCGACTTCATTGAATCCTTATTTCACAGTAGGAAGTCAAATCGCGGAGGCCCTCAAGTATCACCGGGACGATGTTGAGGATATGGGCAAAGAAGTAATTCACCTGCTTGATCAAGTGGGGATCCGAGATCCTGAGAATCGAGCCGAGGACTATCCGCACCAAATGAGTGGCGGCATGAAACAGAGGGTGATGATTGCAACTGCTCTGGCGTGTCGGCCAAACATCCTGGTCGCGGACGAACCAACCACGGCTTTGGACGTAACGATCGAGGCCCAGATCATCAATTTGCTTAGGGATCTGCGGCGCCGGCTGGAAATGTCGATTATCCTGATTACCCACAACTTCGGTATCGTCGATGGGTTTGCGGACGATATTGCGGTTATGTTTCGCGGTGAGATTGTCGAGGCCGGTCCTGCGGAAAAAGTATTGGAGCATCCACAACATCCTTACACGCAAGCATTGATCAAATGCATCCCCAAAATAGGATCGAAACGCGAGCGTCTGCCTGTGGTAGATTACTCG
Source organism: Opitutales bacterium UBA7389 (assembly GCA_002474325.1). Lineage (GTDB taxonomy): Bacteria > Verrucomicrobiota > Verrucomicrobiia > Opitutales > Opitutaceae > Pelagisphaera. The sequence goes on along the minus strand of DKNL01000218.1, from coordinate 6,425 downwards.
GAGTTGTAGATGACAAAGGGTTGAGCGATTGGCTTTTAGCGTTTAGAAAATTTCAATGAGTGATGAGAGATTGATAGGGGAGCCGCTTATTGAAGTTCGGGACTTGAGCGTTACCTACGAGGCTAGGCGTGGCGCGTTTATAAAACGGACGGAGTTTATTCGGGCGGTCAAGAGGGTCTCTTTCATGGTACGCAGAGGAACGACCATGGGCTTGGTCGGAGAAAGTGGTAGTGGAAAAAGCACTATCGGCAAAGCTATCCTGCGCTTGGCTCCGATCGAGGCTGGATCGATCAAGTACGACGGGAACGATCTAACGAAGTTGGATGAGAAGGCGTTCATGCCTTACCGGAAGCGCGTACAAACAATTTTCCAGGATCCTTATGCCTCCATGAATCCCCGCCATTCGATTGCGTCGATTGTAGCCGAGCCGCTCAAGGTTCACGCTCCGGAAATGAGCATGCAGGACCGCGAGGATCGTGTAGCCGAGTTGTTGGTGAAAGTCGGGCTTCCGGCGGATTCGATGAATCGCTACCCACATCAATTTAGCGGAGGACAGCGGCAACGGATTTGCGTGGCTCGAGCTTTGAGCTCCAAGCCTGAATTCATCATTTGTGACGAATGCGTTAGTGCGTTGGATGTCAGTGTCCAAGCCCAGATAGTCAATCTCCTCCAGGATTTGCAGGAAGAGCTAGGGATAACGTACTTATTCATAGCCCACGATTTGGCTGTGGTAGAGCATATTTGCAGTGATGCCTTGGTTATGGAATTGGGTGAAATCGTTGAGCAAGGGCCAACGGACCACCTTTATCACGCGCCGAAACATCCTTACACGCAGCGTCTCTTAGAAGCCGTCCCGAAGATGCCGACAATTGTGGGAGTTGGCTGACAGGAAACAAACGCACACCCGCAGAGCAGGTGGCGTCTACCTAAGCTCGATCCGCGCTGTGCACACGCTAGAACATAAGATCGCCCGGAGGTCGAGTTCCACCTTTTGCCCTGGTTATTGTATGCTAAGTCTGACTGTTCTCGGTCGGCCGAATTGCAACTGTCTTCCTGAGCGGCTGACTGAGGATAGTCAGCTCTACATTGGTTTTTCTGGCTAAAATTGAGCACTCGATCTGGAGCATGTTTTTCATAGAGTGCCTGATTTGCGTTGGAAGCGCCTCGGATAGCGCTAATTTTAAAGATTTTCTCAGCGAATCTGGTTCAGGCTTGAAGGTTGGCACGAATATCGCGTTATCCTAATCCGCAAGTTCTTACTTATTATTTTTCTTTCATGAATAACGACTGGAACAATTTGAAAACCCGTATCGGTTTCGATATGGAGACTGGAGAGAACTCGTATGACGAGGCGTCACTTATCGAATTCTTGAACATTAAGCTGAGGTCGCGGGGCTACCCAATATTTGGTGACGAAAAGGATTATCCATTCCTACAAATGGGCAGTTCGTTGCTGCAAAGCGTGGCGGAAAAGAATCGTTTGCTCCGAGAATATCTGAGCCCTGTGGATCAGCGAATCCAGGACTACGTCGTTCGTCTTTTTAAGGATTTGGATACCCCTGACCGCATCTGGGTGCCTACCAACATTCTGATATTAGAGCGTCATGGCATGGCTCGAGCCCTTTCACTGCCTCCAGACTCGGATTCCTTCAAGTCCAACATTGTCAGCAGCTTTCGGGTAAAGCAAGGGGTGCTCAATAACCCGGCCAGCGATCGACGCACGACCAAAGGCGTATTTCATATCGCCGAGGGCGGGTTACCGATCCCCGCGGACAAGAAGGCAGTGCCGCTCGCGACTTTCGCTAAACTACTTGAGAGGGCCCTCAATCCACCGGACGAATTGTTAGAGCTTCCATTCACATCGACCCAAGAGGAAAAGGCTCGGCTATTCGTTTCATTGCTGTTGCGCCCTGTTATTCAGCCTGCGGTTGAAGGTGTGACGGAGGAGAAGCGGACGGAAATTCGGTTTTTCGCGCCCGGGAATTTGACGAGTAATCTCGATTTCGTGGAAAGCATTTTTGGGAACGCGGGGGACCCGTATTTGGCGGAAAACGACAGTGGTTTGGATGTGAAGCAATGGTCGGGCCATACGGGGTGCGTTATCCTGGCGCCGCATCTCATTTCCTTTACTAAGAAAGAGCTAGGCCTACCGCACGTTAATGACGCGACCGATCGTCAAAAGCGAGATGGCATGTACTGGGAGTCTGAGGACGAGCTATACAATGATGGAGGCGCCTTCAAAGTAACTTCTCGGGACAGTGACGGAGTTGTTGTTACGATAATCGCGGACAACTACTATGGCTACTGTAAGAAAGAGGTTAAGACGCAGTTGTCTTATGCAGGGAACCTACTGGGCAACGTTGAGGAAGAGCATGCCGGTGGAACATTGGCATTCGCCAGCTACGATCTTGGAGAAGATTTCAGGTTGAGCCGCTATATCAAGGAGGTTGACCATAGCTTCGAAGAGACTGTTGAAATTCTCGATGGAGAAATCGATGTTCAAGAAGATGGATACGCGATAGACAAGACTTTCAAGGATGTTGTCTATATTCCGGCCAAATCCCATATCTCCCTGCATGATCAGGTAATCAAGTGGGAAAAGGGAGGGGAGGCAAAGACCTTGAATTTGCAGCCCGACGTAACTTATGTCCTACCATCGGGTTACAAGGTGCAGATGGTGCGACCGATGCAGGGGAGGCGGTGGCGCCTTGTGGGAACAGGAGCGGTCGGTACCTACTGTCACAAGCCTTGTACGGTGTCAGGAGGGGGTAAGTCGGAGATCTCAAAGTCGCTCGCCGACGCGATCGTGGCGGGCCCGGTTTTTACAGCTGATATCAAAAGCGATTTCGATAGAGTCGAACAGATCGTCAGAAAGAAATACGGAAATCGCTTTAGCGATGAAGGCCGGAACCGCACCGAGGGGCGGCCAATCCTAAGCGACAGACGCTCGCTAGGGTCGGTTATAAAACTTTTATCACCATCTCCTGAATACAGTGATCAGTATAACGACTGGCTAAAGTCGATTCCTGGCTACGTTATTGACATCGTTCTTGTGGTGAAAAGATTCTACAAGCCTGATTGGGGGCAAGGTTGGAGAGATCGATTCAGCGTGGATGTGGTCAACGGTAAGCCGGGAAATGAGCTTAAGTATCGAGATCAAAAGCTGCTTAGCCAGTACTTGCGCGTCGGATTCGCTGAAGATGGCTCCTGGCGGGTATTCAGCCTAAGAAAGGATTTTTATCCAGCGGTGAAGATCCAGACTGAAGACGACATCTCCGCTTCCGTAATCGTACCAGCTTCCCATGTTACCGGGCTTGATTCCGGCGTGGAAACGGACAAGTCGATCAAGTTTATTCTCAATTGCGAGTATCGCCTGTTCCAAAGGCCGGACGAGGCGATTCATCGTGGGTACGACAAAACGACGGAGAGTGATTTTTCGCGTAACGGATTGTTCTTTTCCAACTACGAGCCACTCACACGGGAGCAGACCCAGGTCATCGAAAAAGACGCGATACGTTTCGGTAATTTCACCGAGCCCATGCAGCAAGTTCTGAGAGAATATAATCGCTCGGAAAAGCCGGAGTTCGCGGTATCGTCATCCGAGCCGAGAATATGGGAGGGCAAACCATCCAAGAATCCACGCTATTTACAGAATCGCTTGGATATGGAAGATGGCCGCTCGACCTACATAGCTAAGGTGGGTGCTCGCCTATACCGACGGATGAGCAAAGGGAAGAATCCTCCATTCCCGGTGAATGCCGTATTGCCAGGAAGGCGGAATAACCCTCCTTCAGAAGGGATCCGGGCCCTCGCGGTATACAATCCGATCCACTATCAGGAGTTGCCTGAGTTGTTTATGGATTTCATTTCCAGCCTAACGGGTAAATCGCCCTCGACGACGGGTGCCGGCTCGGAAGGAGCTCTCACAAAAGGCCCTTTCAATATGCTTTTGCCTATCGTGGACCTTAACAATGCGTTTGTTTCTTATTTGGTAAGCGGTCACGAAAGTTTCACGTCTTCGGCAGGTTGCGTGGGCCCGAAGTTCCGATGCGATCATGATATCAGTTTGCTGGTCCCTGAGCTTTGGTGTCGCATGCGTCCTCACGAGAGGAAAGCCGCGTACATGATCGAGCATGGATATTTGGAAGCTTGTCAGGATTTCGAACACGAAGGGGAAAATGTGGAAGCGACTCGATTGGGTTATCGAATTACAGCTGCCTTCATTCAAGAGTTCGGTGGACGGATCTTCAGTAATCCCCAATCCGTCTTTCCCGATTTCATTCTCAAGCCGGAAACGCAGGATCTCGATACCTATGTGGATGGTATCAAGAATATTGTGGAAACCCAGCAGCACGTAGCCTTGAATTATTTTCAAGACGGATCGATCGATGCAGCTTGCCCGCCCTTGAAAGCAATTCTTAACGTAATGGCTCATGGCGAATACGAAGGTATGAGCTATCGCGATCCGGAGTTCCGCAAGATGTTCACCCTGGAGTCGCTCGAATCTAGCGATTGGTATCGTGAACGCCTGGATGCGAAACAGAAAGTAGATATCTCATTGTGGGAACGGCATGAGAAGTACTTGGAGAGTTTCCTGGGCCTTGAAATCAACGCGGGCATGGGCGAGCGGATCGATGAAGACGCGCTCCGCCGCCGGATAGAGCGACGTTTGCAAACCTTTCGGTCTGATGAATATCGCAATAAGCTCGATGGCTGCCTTGGCGTGGATCCGAGTTTGTATGAGTAGTCAGATATAGACTTGTAGGAGCGGGTTTACTCCGCATTTGATAAAGGTTGTGTGGCATTTATAGCGGCATAAAGCCGCTCTTATAGTCATAGAAATGTAGTAGCAAGTGCGGGAGCTTAGACTTGCCAGATCCGGAGGTTCCGAGGACAGCTAAAGTCTCACCGGGATTGATGGTTAACGCTTAACTGATCGATTGTTTACGATTCTGAGCTATGTCGGAAAGAAACGCGGTCGAATTCGATCTGACCGAAAATTGGCCTAGATAGACGTGGGGAGGAGTTGGTTTTCTGGTGAAATGGGCCAAAAAAAGACCCGCTTTATAAAAAAGCGGGCCATATAGGGATGGGAGGGAAATTTGTGCGGCCCGCTGCTTTGGCAAAAGCCGGGACGCTTTCTTGCTTAGAATCTTTCAAAGCGCCGCCTCGAACTGGTAAGGCTGTATGCATTTACTCGTGGCATTAAATTCATATGAGAGATAAGTTTGTCGCTTGGCGTTTGATTAAGCTATAGGCAGATTAATGTATCCCATCGAATGTCGCGCAAGGATAAATATTGGATAATGTTTTGAATAGGTAGTTTCGAATCTTGGAAAAAGCTGAGAGTGGATTTTTGATATAGTTATCGAATGATTGAAGGCGATTATAGAGGTCGACTTGCGCCGACGCCTACGGGTTACTTGCACCGGGGGCATGCTCGAACGTTTCTTACGGCCCAGGAACGGGCCCGAAGCCATGGCGGCAAGCTTATATTGAGAGTCGAGGATCTCGATCGAGATCGATGTAAGTCGGAGTTCGTGGATGCCCTGTTGGACGATTTGAGCTGGGCGGGATTAAGCTGGGATGAAGGGCCAGATGTGGGTGGACCTTTTCAAAGTTACTACCAAAGCGAGCGATTGGAACATTACCGCGAGACCTGGGACCGTTTGAGAGGATCAGAGACGGTTTTTCCTTGCGACTGCTCTAGAAAGGATGTCCGGCTAGCGGCTCAGGCACCGCATAGTGAAGGGGGCGAGCTCATCTACCCGGGGGTTTGTCGTGATAAACCGTTCGATTTCGAAGATGAAGAAACGGCTCTAGCAGTAAACTGGCGTTTTCGTGTGCCGGCCGGAGAAACGATTTCTTTCGAGGATGGGAACTATGGACACAAGGAATTCTTGGTCGGTAGGGATTTCGGAGATTTCCTTATCTGGAGAAAGGATGGGATTCCATCGTACGAACTTGCCGTCGTAGCCGATGATATTGCCATGAGAGTTACAGAAGTCGTCCGCGGAGAGGATCTGCTCATGTCAACAGCTCGGCAATTACTGTTGTACGAGGCCTTGGGAGTGAAGCCACCAGCTTTTTATCACTGCCCCTTAATTAGAGACAACGACGGTAGGCGTTTAGCCAAGCGCGATAAGGCCGCTAGTTTGAGAGAACTGAGACAAGTTGGATTTGATTCTTCGCTATTGGGTCCATAGGGTGCAAGCTCTCAGCTTTAATACGGGTTTTAGAATAAAGGCTCGCGCGGGATACTGCTTGAGATATCCGAGCTATAAAATGTGAGATCGGTAAGGTTCCATCCCTAGTCCGCCAAAAGATAGGTAACCTCTACAATTTCGGCTGAATAGGGATAGTCAGCCCTACTATCTGTTAGAGGTCAGCAACTATTGATCAAGAGCCTGCTCCGGAACCACGCT
>DKNL01000277.1 GCA_002474325.1 Opitutales bacterium UBA7389 | reverse complement strand
TCAAGGCGATATGCTAGATTCTGGAGTCGAAGCTCGCTACTTGGACGCTTTGCGTCTCACTTGGCCCGATACGCAAAAGCCAGAACGCATGGAACGATTCGCCTTTTACGAACGGGCCAAGCAGGCATACGCCATAGTCATGACTAGAGAAACCGCTAAATACGGAAATATCATTCTAAAAAAAGGCGTTACGCCTTGCTGAAATAGTTTTTGGATGATCAAGTCCCTTTGGTGAACTATTACACGAAATCCTACTCCAAATTGTTCGAATCGCTCTCTCTATCGCATTCCAAGGAGGACACGATGAACCTCTTTGTAGGGGGCGAGTTTCAAAAATTTGGATACTTGGAGGAACGTATTCTAAGATCAATCGGATTAGAGTCTAATTGGAATATCGTAGACGTTGGCTGTGGCAGCGGGAGACTAGCATTGCGCCTAAAAGGGTTTCTTGAAGGCCAGTACTTGGGAACAGATCTAGTAGATGACGTTCTTGACTATGCGAACTCAATCGTTAACCGACCTAATTTTTCGTTCCATAGAGTCGAGGATTGCACCATACCTTCGACAGAGAATTTCGCGGATGCCATTGTGTTCTTTTCCGTTTTTACTCATTTGTATGACGAAGATTGTTTCCGCTATCTAAAGGAATCGAAACGAGTCAGCAAAAACAATGCTTTGATCGTTCTTTCCTTTTTCGATTTTGAAGAGCCGAACCACTGGTGGGTGTTCGATCAAGCTCTCAAGAACCCAGACCCGAACAAGGTGCCAAGCACTTTTCTCAGTAAATCCGCTCTCCGAAAATGGTGCGAGGTACTGCATCTAGAAATCGAATCGATATACGCCGGCTCAGAAGCCTGGATTCCAATCGAAAAGGATATTGGATTCGACGACCAATCTAATCCGACAGGAAACGCGGAATTTGGTCAATCAGTAGCCGTGATACGCACCAGCTCGTAGCTGCTAATCCGGTTGACCTATGTTCCCACCACGCACTCGTCACCTTGACAGTCTTTTTCGAGCTCCGCCGAATTAGCACTGGAAATCGCGGTACGCAAAACGACACCCGCATTAACCGCTGCCGATAGATCGGCGGTCGCTTTCAAGGTATCGTAAGAAATTCCCGATTTGATCGCTTCGTCCATCCTGCGACTGGAGCATTTTTGGCAGCCACGGGTTAGGGTTACCGCCAACCCAATCAGATGTTTCTCTCGGTCACTCAAGTCCAGCGAATCACCGGTCTCCTTCAATGCCGCACTTGTTTTAAATTCTGAAGCATCCATATTGTCGCCTTTGGTTTGATGTTTAGTCCGTACCTCAAATTTATCTGGTATGATGAGGGGGACTCAAGCCATAAATGATACGCTTCGGGCCCAGCATGCCCGTGAATGGAGGACCGAGCTCTTCGACTAAGCTCAGAACAGGCCGGTCCTCCCTGACTTCTTCAATTGGATCTTCAGGCCACAGGCTGGAAGCCTGTGCTACTTTATGTGCCGCAAGCTCTTCAAATACGCCACGAGATTCATTACGTGTTCGGCACTGATATCAAGGCTTGCGGCCGAAGGCATGAAGGATCGATGCAGATCTTCGAGTTTAGCTATTTGGTCTTGGTCGATTGCCATGTCGGCTCCACCAAACACTCTCAAAACGAGCGGATTCCCTTCAGATATGACGAAACCTTCGATCGTCTTGTTGTCTTTGGTAGTAACTCGGACGCTTTCAAATCCGTGAGAGATATCCGCCGATGGATCGATGATCGCCTTGATGAGAATTTCTGTGGGGTTTCCTTTAGCATATGCGGTCAAATCCGGACCAAACTCAATACCCTGATTGTCTAGCTTGTGGCACATATAGCATTGTGAGAGGACCCGCTTTCCTCGGCCCACGTCCGGCTCGAAGGAGAGCACTTCTTCGAGCGTGTGTTCCTGCTTAGCTTCGGGGAAAGAGGGTACGATGGCGTCGACGAGCCCCACGCTTCGACCCCCGAATTCTTCCATCAGATTGTACTGTCTCCAGTAGGACTTATCCCGATTCTCGATAAACCAGCGAGCTCTCGTCGTTACTTCCGCACCCTCCGCATTTTTGGCAATATCGACCATGGCTCGCGCTCCTTTCTCAGATTGCACATAGGCGATTGCCGTCAGCATATCAACTCGAAAGCTTACAGGCTTTGACGTATCCATGGCGTAGGCCTTCATGTCGTTCACAGCGGACTCTGGATGCAGGCGCCAGGCAATATTCGCGAATTTAGCATCCCAATCAGAGGGATCACCCGCGCGCTTGCTTTTCAAATACGCATAGGCTTGCGCTTCTTCTAGAGCAACCGACGTCCCAATGGCTTCGAGGTACCAACGGTCCTTGCCGTCATATCCATCAACGATGTCCAATAAAGTTTCCCGCATTTCTCCAAGCGGAACATCCCGAAGGGCCAGGGCTACTTCTCTACGAACCGCGGGCGAGGAATCGCGGGCCAGAATCGTAGCATGCGACATGTGGTTGCTTCCCGTCGATCGAAGGGCTCGAAACGCAGCGATACGCATTTGAGGATCGGTATGCTTCAAGCGTTCCTCCGCCAGTTTCACTCCCCTTTGTCCGAGATGGGGGAGCAAGAATACAGCTCTCGCTTGCACATATAGATTGTCATCGTCCAATAGCTTCGCAACCGCACTTACAGCAGAGGCTCCTTTTTCTCTGAGCCCGTAAAAGGCCGACCCTCGTACATTGTGAGATGGGTTCTTAAACGCTTCGATCAGGCCTTTGGTCGTTGAATAACCGATCTTCGGTGCCTTCATCTCCTCACCTTTGCGTGTGATGCGATAGATTGAGCCGACGCCCTTTTCATCGTAGGCTCCGTGGCCGCCAACGCGGGTATCGAACCAATCGGCTACGTAAATGGCTCCATCCGTACCAATCGCGATGTCCGAAGGACGGAACTGAAAACGAGCTTCACTATTGCGGGCATTCGTCTGAGCGAAATCAGCGCCATAGAACTTATCAGTCGGATTAGACCCGAAAAAATTGAATCGCTCTAGTGCGAAACCTGCGCTCTGAGGCCGTGGTTTGTATCCAAAAACTACATTCCGTGTAGGCTCGCAGGAAAGCAACATTCCATTGTATTCCTCCCCGAGAGCAGTTCCTTCGTAATAAGTAATCCCTGTCGGAGCTCCTCCGCCGTAAACATCGCCGGCAGGAATCGTCCCGGGATCACCTTGGCGCCACTCGGCTTCCGCGGTACTTTGATCTGGCCTTCGTTCCGTTCTCCATGAGCGCAATCCATCTTCCGAGGTGAATCCAAGATTGCCGTACTCCATAAGCCAAGTCGTGCGGGCCGCAGGAGGATCGTCATTGTCGTTTTGGAAGACATCTCCGAAAGAAGTGATCGTCTGCTCGTAAGAATTACGGAAATTATGTCCGATCACGGCCAAGCCCGTCCCGTCAGGATTCATGCGCATAGCAACACCACCGACATACTGATGCCCATCGCTACTCACTTTTGCTCGATCCGTACGATCGAGATACCAAGTTCCCGTGTAGAGGCGCAAATCGGGGCTTTCCACATCGGCATTCCCCGCGTTGCCCGTATTGAAATAATACTGACCATTTGGACCGACCGTCACTGAGTGAAGGCTATGGTCGTGATCCAATCCTTCGAATCCGGTTAACAGAATTTCTTTCGTATCTTCGTCGTCAAATTTGTCGTTTCGATTGACATCGGTAATCGCGATTAGACTAGGTGGCTGGGAAACAAGTATTGTATTGTCGATGATTGCCACTCCCAAGGGAGCCACCAAACTGGAATCCTGCCAGAATACCTTTGAACTGTCCGCCTGGCCATCGCCATCCGTGTCTTCGAGGATCATGATGCGGTCACCCACCGGATGGGCCCGACTGGCCTTATTTCGAAACTTCCGGTAATTGACCCCTTCCGCCACCCAGATGCGCCCTCG
>DKNL01000334.1:3573-9041 GCA_002474325.1 Opitutales bacterium UBA7389 | reverse complement strand
GAACGTAGATCCGTCTTTGGAACTAGGGCCAAAGACAGAAGGGTGATAAATATGTACGTAATGCTCCCTACTAGATCGAAAAACTTTTCCGTTCTTTTCAGTATCGCTGGTACAAAAGCTATCCATTGGATCAAAAAAGCCAAGACCACCCCCATAGCGAAAACCGGGATCCCGGCAAAAAACACTCCCCGATAACTCCCTGCCCAGGCAAACACCACTCCCAGCAAAAGAGCCAGTCCAATGCCTACACACGTCTTACTGTTTTCGCTACCCATGTAATCTTATATTCAACGTATCGTACGGACCAACTACGACTCTGCGAGACGTTTGAACAACTATTGACCGAATCTAAACCGCCTCTCAACGTTAGGGCACGATTATTCTCTTCTTTAAACCTTATCAACACAGGCTAGAATCTCAATCGTAGAATAGGCTTACGTCATATACAAAACATGGACATGATACGATGGCCAACAAAAGCCGGTTACGGGACGGCATCCATTGGACTTGGAGCTGTCGAATTGATGCTCCAAGTCTATCTGCTCGAACTCTACATTCTTGCCGGTTTAAAACCCTCCTTAGCTGGAACAGCCATCGCCGTAGCCATTTTTTGGGACGCAGTAAGCGATCCTCTAATGGGGATCATCTCGGATAAGACTTCCTCGGAATCCTCGCTCGGTCCTCGCGTACCTTACTTGTTCATGGGAACAGTCCTCCTCAGTGTTGGTTTTAGCTTCCTATTTTCCCCTCAAACGGGAGCCAGCCAAACCACTCTCTTCAACCAATTGCTTATATGGTATCTAGTAGTCAATACGGCCATGACCCTGTACAGCGTGCCTTATCTAGCCTTGATAAACGACGTATCAGCCGGGGAAAAGGAGCGAGCTTCTTTCTTTGGATGGCGAATCGTTCTAGGCTCTATAGGACTACTCATTGGCATAGGGCTACCGATCTACTTTTCGCCAAAGAATTCCCAACCAAGCATTGAAGAACTGCTGTCTTCACGAGCTACCACGGGGATAACCTTAGGAATAATCGCTGGAATAAGTTGTATTTTTTCCGCCATTACAATTCTGAAATTCCTTCGAGGGCATACCGATCAAAGAAAGAGCACTCCATATACTCCCTATAATACAGGAGCCATTTTCAAGCAAGCTCTGGTATCACCGCTTTTTCGATACTTGGCTTTCGGGTTCGTAGCAATCGCCATCGGTCGTTCGTTCAACTCTAGCCTGGCCCTTCCCTACTATCGATCTACACTAAAATTCACTGAGGAACAATTCGGACTAACCATACTGACGCTAACTGTATTCATAATAGCCTCCGCACCTATCTGGGTGCGTCTCGCTAATCGCTTCGCCAAGGCGACGTTGTTTCTTTCCGCCGTAGCCGCTCTGGCCATTCTCTCGTCTATCGCCTATCCAACGATCCCGCCCAAAGCGATTTCATGGATCATTCTTGTGGCCAGCATCGGCGGTATACTGGTATCCAGCATTGTCCTGCTCGACTCGCTATTTTCCGATTTTGTCGAATCGGAAAAAGAAAGCCAATCGCGGGACGTATCCGGCGCCTACTACGGCATCTGGCGCATGCTTTCTAAAGTAGCTCGAGCTTTAGGGATAGCGTGCTCCGGATTATTGCTTTCCGCCATCGGCTACGAAGAAGGGTCCCTCTCTCAAGACTATTCAACTGAGAGGGCCATTGCTTGGGCATTCGGTCCCGGCGTAGCTATCTTTCTCGCAGCGGGAGCTTTTCTCATATCCCGAACGCGACAAAATCGGAACTCTGAGGGTAAGCGTGTATCCAATGCCTAGAGCCAATTTAAACACCAGCGCTATGAAAATCCAAGTATTCAGTCTTTCCATCCTAGCCCTGCTAGCCGTTGCCGGCTGTTCCAACGAAAGGGAGCCCAATCAGAAACTAGCCGACTATGTGGACCTGGATCGCTTCATGGGGATTTGGTACGTGCATGGATACACACCCACCGCTATAGACAAGAATGCTTGGAATCCGACGGAAACCTACGAGATGCGAGATGATGGCAAGATTCAGACTATCTACCAATTCCGCAAAGGCTCTGCCTACGGAAAAGTGAAAACCTACAAACCGGTTGGCACCATCAAGAATACTGAAACCAATGCAGAGTGGCGGATGCAATTTTTCGGTGTCATTAACGCCGCTTACTACGTCGTCTATGTCAGCGATAACTACCAGGAGTGCATCATCGGGCATCCAAATAAAAAATACGCTTGGACCATGACGCGTTCCAAATCAATCGATAAACCTTCCTACGAGAATCTATTGCAGGAATTGAAAGACCGGAACTACGATCTAGATCGATTCCGAAGAGCGCAACACGAATGGTGAGGTGGTAGCGGATAACTCCGAGCGCCCATTCCAAAAGTAGCACAGGCATCCTGGCTGTGTAAGAAGTACGAGGCAACAGACTGGAAGCCTATGTTAACATTCTGAGCCTCTAGAAATCCTTTAATCGCGCTTCGTACTCGGGGCGGCTTTTCCAATCCTTGAAATAAGGTTCATACTCCGGCATTTCGGTCCAGAACTTGCGCCTTGGATCGGAATCGGTGAGCCGGCCTTCGCGATAATCTTTACCTTCATCGCTGGCTACAGCGCCCTCATTCCACTTCTCGAACTCCCGCCGCATTCGCTTGGCGATCTTGGTTTGATCGTTGAACAAGTTTTCCGATTCATCGGGGTCCGCTTTAAGGTCATATAGAGCGTATTCCCTTTTCGCCACGTCCTCGACAACAAGCTTTAAGTGATTGTCTATCCACGCACCTTTTCCCTGGAATCGAAATGGAATTGGTTTCGGTCGCTTACCGAATCTTCCCGATTCGATTCCTTTGCGTAAACTAATGCCATCGGCTGGCTGCAGTTGGGCCTCTTCCGGCAGGCCAACGATGTCTGCTATAGTGGGAAGCATATCCATCACACAGGCCGGCATCTCCGTTCGAGCGCCACGTGTGATCACATTAGGCCATTCAATGATCCCTGGAACGCGCAAGCCCCCTTCGTAAACGGTTCCTTTCAAACCGCGAAGGCCTCCCACTGATGGCGGATTGACCTTTAGCCCGCCATTGTCACTACAATACCAAAAAAGTGTGTTTTCCGCGATGCCCAATTCCCGTAGGCCTTTACGCAGGGCGCCAACACTTCGGTCCAGAGCCACCAACTCACCGTAGTGATGTTGATCCGACTCTTTAAGATCAGCGAATGGTTTGCGGTCCCCATCGCTGGCCACCATTGGCGTATGTGGTGACCCATACCAAATTGTGGTAAAGAATGGACGATCGTACCTGGTCTGTTGAGCCATGAATTTCAAGGCTTCATCGACAATGACCTCAGATGAATCACCTTGGAATTCTTCGAAGCTTCCATTGCGGCTCAAAACAGGATTCATATCGAAGAAATTAGTCACCGAAAGCCACTGATCATACCCGTATCGACCAGGGTGATACTTGTCCGCTCCTAAAATAGGTACTCCAGGACCTCTCACACCATTTAAGTGCCACTTGCCAAAGTGCCCCGTCGCATACCCAGCCTCCTGCAAGGCTCGAGGCAAGGTCCTTTCCTGAAGCCTCAAAGCGTTTCCATGCTGGTAGACACCCGTTCTGTCATTGCTTCTGCCTGTCAGAACTGCTGCCCGAGTCGGCGAGCAAACCGGAGCCCCTGCATAAAATCGATCGAATCGCAAGCCATTGGCGGCCATCGCGTCCAAATTCGGGGTTTTCAGCACCGGATGACCGTAGTAGCCGACCTGGCCCCAGCCCTGATCGTCTGCCATGACCAAAACGACATTTGGCCTGGTATCCCCGTGAACGATACAAAGAGAAACCAGATAAGCAATAATTGAAGGGAGGAAAATGGATCGGGAGTTTAACATGTCTCGGCATTGAAACAGAAAAATCCGATTTGTCCAACAGATGTCGGCTTGGGCGATCTCGAGCAGCTCTTAAACACCCACTTGAGCCAATCCTCTTTCGAAGTCGTCCCAGCGAAATCCGTTGGCAACATGAATGGAATGGACGCCCAGTGCTCCAACCTCATCGATATTTCGCATTTCATCGTCAAAAAAGAGCATTTCCGAATAGGATGCCTGGCTCGCGCTGGCGAGCTCCCAGAAATGAGCGACCTTGGAAGAGGGATATATTTCGCTCCAGCGAAAACGGTCATCCAGTCCATGCAACGAAAGTAGATCCCGAGCCCATTCGGGCTGATTCGTCCTCGAAGCGGCCGCGATAGGAACTCCCAGTTCATCAATGAAATCGAAAGCCTTGAAAATATCCGAGTAGATAACGACTTCGTCCCCATTTGCATCAAAAACTCGATCTCCAGTTCGATGAAACGGCGGAGACAAGCAATCGCACCAAACGCCGCCAGCATCCCACACGGTAAAGTCCAGATCGAAAACAACGAGCTTCAACTGACCGGTTTCCATGGCTCCAGCTAGATGCCAGTTTCGACGTCCTTGGCCAGCCAAATCAGCCGCATTTAGCTCAAGTGACTTGACACAAAAGACGCTATCCCTACTCGTCTACTTCAGTAAATGACACACCACGTCTCCAGCCTTCTACGACTTACGAAGCTAGACACCCTCCTACTTGGATAAAGACGGGGAGTTGGGACGCATTTACTTATCTCGTCTTTTTAACTGAGTGTCGGCGGGAACCCACCCTTCTAGGAAGCACGGCCTTTTGTATTGCGTCGCCACCCTACCCATCCATTCGTAATTTTAACCACGATACCGCCATGCAAAAACCGCCAATAAGCAAGTACAAGCCGTACCCTGTCGTTAATTTGCCCGACAGGCAATGGCCAGACAATGTTATCGATAAAGACCCCATGTGGTGCAGCGTCGATCTTCGCGACGGCAACCAAGCGCTAGCGATTCCCATGAACGTCAACGAAAAGGTCGAAATGTTCAAGTCGCTCGTCGATATTGGATTCAAGGAAATCGAAGTTGGATTTCCCTCTGCCTCCGATACCGAATTCGCATTTCTTCGGAAGCTGGTATCTGACAATTTAATACCCGACGATGTCGACGTTCAAGTGTTGGTCCAGTGCCGCGAGCACTTGATTCGTAGAACTTTCGAATCTCTTGAGGGAGTAAAGAATGCTATCGTCCACATTTACAACTCCACCAATCCGTTGCAGCGACGGGTCGTTTTCGGAATGGATCGGGACAAAATTCGTCAAATCGCCGTAGATGGCGCGAAATTGGTTAAGGAATTGGCTATAACCTGTCCAGGGACGAGCATTCGTCTCGAGTATTCGCCGGAGAGTTTTAGCGACACGGAACTGGAATTTTCTCTGGAATGCTGCGAGGCGGTAGCGGATGTCTGGGAACCTACGCCTGACAACAAGATCATCCTGAATCTCCCCGCGACGGTAGAATTGTTTACTCCCAACGTGCACGCGGATCAGATTGAATGGTTCTGCCGCAATTT
>DKNL01000334.1:0-3164 GCA_002474325.1 Opitutales bacterium UBA7389 | reverse complement strand
ATGGCTGGAGCTGACCGGGTCGAAGGCACGCTTTTCGGCAATGGCGAGCGTACCGGAAATCTTGATATAGTGACTGTTGCCTTGAACATGTATACGCAAGGCGTGTATCCCAATCTGGATTTCTCTAACTTGAACCAAATACGGGAAATGTACGAACGCGTAACGCGAATGGATGTCCATGCCAGAACGCCCTATTCGGGTGATCTCGTATTTACCGCGTTCTCTGGATCGCACCAAGACGCGATTAAGAAGGGTTTCGCCCAGAAGGACGACGATTCTACAGCCCTCTGGCAGGTACCGTATCTGCCCATCGATCCCGCCGATATGGGAAGAAACTATCGAGCGATCATCCGCATCAATTCCCAATCCGGAAAGGGAGGGGTAGCCTACGTCATGGAAAAGGAATACGGATACCAGTTGCCAAAGGGAATGCACAAAGAGCTCGGCAAGGTTGTAAACCGGATTGCTGACGAAACGGGAGACGAGATCACGCCCGAAGAAGTCTTCAAATGCTTTAACAATGAATACATAGAGTGTAAAAAGCCCTTGGAATTAATTGAGTTTCGTAGCGAACGCTTGGATGACGAAGCTGTGGAAGTATGGGCGGTTATCATCTACGATGGATCTAAAAAGAATCTTCGCGGCGTTGGCAATGGACCAATAGCTGCCTTCTTCAATGGCCTCGAAGAAATCGATGTATCCAACTTCGAGCTTCTTTCCTATAGCGAGCATTCGCTCGGCCGAGGTGCGGACTCCCAAGCTGTTTCCTACATTCAGCTGAAGAATAATGCAAGCGGTGCCCAATGCTACGGAGCTGGAATCGATACCAACATCGCCCTTGCATCCATTCGAGGCGTGGTCAGTGCCTTGAATAGGATACTGGAAAATCGATTTTAGCAGAATCTGAAAGGAATTACGTACAGTAATACGGCACTACCCAGAGAGGTAGTATCACCCGCTTAGGTTGCGGCTGCGAGCGAGGCTTATAGGTCATTTGTAGGAGCGGGCTTAAACCGCGATCGCGATTCCGGGAAGGTTAAGAATATCGCTGGATTAACCCGCTCCGACAACCGACTTTAGTTCGCTCTGACGCCTGTGGGACCAGCCGAAACGGAGAATTCTACTGCAGCGGACTCTAGCTACTTAGACCGATGCCCGCCGCCCCCGATGTATCCGATTTCTCTTAGCCCGCTCCCAAATACTCGATAGGCTCTTCCGAAACCAAAGACGAGCCGGCCTTCACTCGGAATTAGTCTGATGAGATCGAAATCCGTAAGGCTTTTGAGTGATGATACCGTTTCGCCCAGGCGCTTTTCCATACGACCCATTGTCGCTTCCCAATCTTCGGAGTCCCTGTCTACAACCTCGGCCCGACAATCTACCGTCAAACGCCTTCTTGCAAAAAGATTATCCGCTTCTGATTCATCCTCAATAATCATCACGCTCGCTAATCCAGACCGTTTTATCTGCACTGTATGTTTCGCCAGTGAACTGATATAGACATGGAATCGCCTATCGTCGTCTACCCAAACCGGAGCATAGCTCGATAGCGGTTGAACCTTAGAGTCGACGGAAGCGAGAATCGCGGACCGCACTCGCTCTAGGAGCGTCTCCATTTCATTCTGAGCCGTATCGAATTCTTCACTCATCTGCGTCAATATCCTCATCGATGCGTATGCATTTTAGCAATCGCCGCTTCTCAGAAACATCCATTGATCCAATGGCGTATAGGTCCCCGCCATCCCGGAGCTTCAGCCTATCCCTCAATTCCTCGCTCGTAAGCCCAACGTTTCTGGCCATCACATTGGCCCGCCCCTCCGGAAACAGTTTCGATGCCTCTTGTTTGCGAAGATCACTCTGTCCAACGATCTGGAATATCCTACCCGGAAAGTACGGGACCAGTTGACTGGAAGAATAGAATCGCGTTCGCTGGTGGACGAGGGGAACACCCATACGCTTTGCCAAGATCTTAAACCCTCCCCCCTTCATTAGGGAAGGGTTCGGTGCGTAAAGATACTTTTGGAAACCGCCATAGGTTCCTTCTAGGATCTTTTCTTCATTTCTCGAAAATTCGAATCGGTACCAACCGTGGCCGGCTCCATAGTCTGCGCACACTATTTTGGCTTCACCGCCCCAGCCTTTCTTCGCTAGGAAGCAACACTCCTTGCACTCGTTCCCAATCGAGAGAACATGAACTTCGAAAATACCAGCCAGCTCCTTCAAAGTGGCATCAATATCCAGCCCCGGGGATAGCTTCACCGCTACAATCTCAGCCTTCGATAATAGATTTTCCCATACCTGGCTCAAATCCGGCTCGCAGGCTTTCAGCGAAGACACTTTTAATCCTCGAATATCCCTTCGGGCCGGATCCAAATACAACACATCTAATCGACGTTTCTGGCTATCCAACCATTGAATACCATTCGCATGGATCACCTGAAGCTTTCCTTCCAGACCGAGAGCTCTTACATTCCGAGCGACTAGCCTTGAGAGCGATTCGTCCCGCTCCACGTGATACACTTTAGAGAATTCGCTAGCGAATGCGAAGGAGTCCACGCCGAAGCCGCCAGTCAAATCCGCTAGCGATTTGCCCCGCAGCAACGACGCTCTGTACTTAGCAGCTAATTCCGACGAGCATTGCTCGAGCGGCAATGTATCGGGAAACTCGATGTCTTCATTGGTACACCAACTGGGCAATTTCTTCCGTATCCGCTGCCGTGCTTTGACTTGCTGAGCGATAAACGACATCGGCAAATCGGGATAGCGCTTTGCCATCAAGGCTATCGACTCGGGCGATTCGGCGCCTAGGTCGCGAATCCTGTTTTTCAGATCCGCTGTCAACCGCATCAGGAAAATCCAGGACTTACGGTGATGCCACCATCTACAGCAATGGTCTGACCAACTAAGTAGGTGTTCATGTCCGAAACCATGAATGCCGAAAATCGAGCAATCTCCAATTCATTGCCCATCCTGCCAATTGGAACGATTTCTTCCAGACTCTTTCGGCGTTCCGGGCTGAGCATCGATTTCGTCATATCCGTCAAAATAAATCCCGGAGCAATGGCATTCACTAATATCCCTTCGCGAGCCAATTCCAGGCCCGCCGAACGCGTTACGCCTGAGAGGGCCGATTTGGTTGCCGTGTAGCAGTGTCGATTGGGACG
>DKNL01000239.1:9303-10128 GCA_002474325.1 Opitutales bacterium UBA7389 | reverse complement strand
ATTGTTCGGCACTCATGTAGCCAGTCTTAAGCCAAAAGCCATGTTTTTTGAGGGGTTTCGCTTATCCGCTGCTCTGCAGAAGCACCTATTTTGACTTATTGTTGATGGATTGCCTTTTAGGCAACAGTTCGTGGGTCAGAAAAGGCTTCCGAAGTTTTGTGGAACAATCGTATAATTGTGAGTCTAGGAGTAGTATTGAATGGAGTTTGGAAAAGGCAAAGTCGGATATGTTACTCTTGTGGGTAGACCGAATGCTGGCAAATCCACGTTGCTTAACCGTCTCTTGGGGTACCGTCTTTCGGCGGTCTCCTCGAAGCCCCATACGACCAGAAAGCGATGGCTCGGAATTGTTACGGACGAGGATTCTCAGATCATATTTGTGGATACGCCAGGCGTTCATCGAGCCCTGAACCGCATGCATCGGTCAATGAGGAAAACTATAGAGGATGAAAGTGACAGTGGGGATGTAATTATCTGCCTTTGCGATCCCACCAGGAAATTTGGCAGTGAAGACCGCATGACCGCGGAATTGGTTTGCGATAGGAAAGGACATGTAATACTCGTAGTAAGCAAGACGGATGCGGCGAATCGGGATAGGATCGATGAGGCTATTTCAAGGTATCTAGAATTTACGGGAGACCTTCCAGTAATTGAAATTTCCGCCCAAACGGGAGGAGGACTTGCGGATTTGCTGAGCGAATTGAAAGCGTTGATGCCGGAAGGACCCTTTCTATTCCCCGCGGACCAAGTAACGGACTCGATTGAACGAGAAATCGCCGAGGAGGTGATTAGGGAGACGGCGATCGAATCGCTCCATGACGAACT
>DKNL01000239.1:0-8921 GCA_002474325.1 Opitutales bacterium UBA7389 | reverse complement strand
ACGAATACAAGCCTCGATTGTAGTGGAGCGGGAAAGTCAGAAAGCAATCGTCATAGGGGGGGGAGGTCAGGTCATCGAGAAGATAAGAAAATCGGCCCGAGAAAAGTTAATGGGTATGGCGGATACTTTTGTTGATCTAAAATTGCGAGTAAAAGTGGTGAAGGACTGGCAGAACAAGAAGCAGTTCCTGGAGGAGAATAGGATAGTCGATACGCCCTGACGGGTCGTTTGGTGTAATGCGGTTTCAGGTAGGGAGGATCGGCTCGATCGTGCCTGCCATCAAAAGTTGGCAAGCCAAGATTATAAGAGCGAGTCGCTCGAGCGGCAGGCCGCTAGCTTTGGATATTCAAAACGGAATTACTTAGCCCGATAATAGCCACCGAGTTCGGAGGCGAGATATGCAAAAGTCACGTAAACTGCGGCACTTTGATTGATGCGATCGTGTTCGATCTTATCGATGGTGTCGTTGGCGGTATGATGCAAATCGAAGTAGTCCTCGGTAAACATATCGAGTCCTGCTACCGGTACACCGATATTGGCCATGGGATCGATATCAGGACCGCCTCGGGATTTCGCCCTACCTGGTTGAACTCCTAGCGCTCTAAGGGCGTTGCGAATAACTGAAAGCGTTGGTTCTAGAGGATCGCCGACTCCTACGTTGAACGTATGGATAGGGCCTTGTCCCGCGTCCGCTTCAGCAGCGATTATATGCTGATCGAGATCGTCACGGTTATTCTCGACGTAAAAGTTGCCGCCGTAGATTCCGATTTCTTCCGCTCCGAAAAGGACGACGCGGATCGTTCGCTTCGGCGGAGAAGGTAGCTCGCGAATCAGCTTCGAGGCTGCCATGACAACTCCAACCCCAGCCCCATCGTCGATGGCTCCGGTTCCGAGATCCCACGAGTCGATATGCGCTCCCAGAAGGATGATCTCCTCGGGTTTTTCGCTGCCTGTGATCTTGGCGATGAGGTTCTGACTGGTAACTGTTCCCAGTTGTTTAGGCGTCAGGACAAGCTTGATACGAATCGTTTCAAAGCGTTCGCTGAGCCGGTCCAATTGCAGAGCGTCAGGCACAGAAAGGGCAGCAGCTGGGATGCGAGTGACGTCTTTCTGATAACGGGTCGCTCCTGTGTGAGCAAATCGTTCTGTCGAGGTTCCGGCTGACCGCATTAGAAAGGCTACGGCCCCGCGTTTGGCTGCTTCTGAAGGTCCATTTCCTCTGATCGTACCTGAGATCTTTCCATATTGCCCGATCCCCATTGGTTGAGTGACGACAGCGATCTTTCCCTTTAGAGAGCCTGGCGGCTGCGATTCCAGAGCTTCAATTGACTTAAACAGAGCGATTTCGGCTTCAATTCCCTCGGGTGGCGTAGCGACGCTGCCGCCCAGAGCGGTGAAGATAAGATTTTGAGGGGCGGGGAAGGTGACAGCTGCCGTTTCTTTTCCGTGCTCCCACCCTCGATTGACGGGGAACGATTCTGTCCAAATCTTATCGAATCCGTATTCCCGAAAGTGTTTCGTGGCCCATTCAACGGCCCGCCTTTCATTCTCAGATCCGTAGAGGCGTGGGCCGATCTCTGTCGTGAGGTCGGTCGCAATCCCTAAGGCCAATCCGCTGTCCATAGCTTGTTGGGCCAGAAGCGATGCCGTCCTAAGCACTTCTTCGTTTCCCGAAGCGGGAAGGACGACAGGAATGAAAATCGATAAGATTGAGAGGGCGCGGGCAATCTTAAAAGTCACAATGGACTTGGATAGGTCCCGGGCAATTGGTGGCGACTCTATTTTTCAAGGTTGTCTTCCGTCTCCCCTTCGATACCCACCGTTTCGAGGTCCCCAATATCCACGGTGCCAGTGCCAAAGTGCGTTCTCGATTTGGCGTACTTTTCAAGACTTGTCCCGTAGTATTCGCGGGCCGCCCTAGCCAACGCAGGATAAGCGTCTACAAAGTTAGTCCCGATAGCGGGGACGCTGAAGCGGGTCGTCCATAGAAGCTCTTTCTCTTTATTTTCCCTCAGCTTCTCGTAGTCGTAGGCCATCATAATGATGAAATAACGCTCATCTTCGAGCTCTACACGGAGATCGAATTCTTCTGTCTGGTTGATATTCTTGCGATTGAGGGCCCGCCCGATTCCCAAGCGTTGGTTATCCATGGAATTCGCGTGCTTGGCTACATTGGCTCGCACGATGTCATCGAGGTCGGAGATTTCGTCAAAGGTATCATTATAGACCTCTGTGAATGTTTCTGGGTCGGATTGATCCGCATAAGGATCGGTTGCCTCGAGCATGAAGAGTTCTTCCAGATCCTGTTCGACCATAGTGGAACCGTAGTGAACGACTATCAGCAAATCTCCTTGCTCTGGTGAAGCGGAAGGGTAGTAATTCCGGTCTTTCATGTTTTCGGCCAGTGTTTCTACTACTTCGCCGAAGGTTGGTACGGTCAGGCTCTTGTCTTTGAAGCCCGCGCCGTAGGACTTGCCTTTGATGAAAACGTAGGTCTCGTATTCAGCCCCATTTTCCGATTCTTTTCGTTCGTTGTAGCTAGTTGAAGCTTCTGAATCGACAAACACTCTTGCAGTCTTAGCCGCATTGATCTCGCTGGTAAGGGCGAAGCAAGAAATAGCTAATGCTCCTAGAGAGATTTTCATGTTTCTGGGAATCGGGCATTGGCGGCGCTTATTTTGATTCGTTACCTTATTCATTTTGCAAGCGGAAGAAGTTGAATATGAATCAGGCGGACGGGAAGCCAAATATTAAAATCTGCGTAAACGGCTTCGTTCTGGCTGCCTTAAGTATACAAACGCTCTCTTGGTGTTAGGGCTACGATAAGACGTCGTTTGCTGCAAGACTGAAGGGGTCGAAGCTGGCAGCTTGCCAAATTGGGGATCCCACTCTAAAGATCGAATTATGGGACGCTTTTCTCGCTTTGGTGTCGTCTTCGCGGTTTCATTCTTCTCTTGGGGGCCGAAAGCAGTGGCTGCTGAGGCTGAGTGGAGTTCGGATGGAAGTATCGTTTTGGACAATGGAGACGCTCGCGTCCTTATCTCTCCAGAAAAGGGCGGGCGGGTGATGGAATATTCGTGGAAAGGCAAAGATGCCTTAGAGCCGGTGGAGGCGGGACCGGGAAGATTCGATATTGGCCCGGAGAAAGTGATACCCAAGCACAGAGAGCTTTGGGAAGGGGCTTGGAAAGGGGAAATAACCGGTGGGCTTTCAGCGCGAGTGACCAGCGTTAAGCATGAAGCGACGGGCGTGCAGTTGGTTCGCGATTATGCTTTAGACTCTAGTGGTAGTCGCTTTATTGCAAAACAGACTATAGTCAACATCTCGGATAAGCGAGTCCATTGGAATCATTGGAGCCGTACCTTTGCTAAAGGTAGTGGTATCTGCGTGGTTCCGCTTTCTGAGTATTCCGCGTATCCGAATAAATATATAATGTATCAAAGCGATGGGCACACGATTGATTATCGGCCCGAGGATCCGAACATAGAGATCAGGGACGGATTTTTTATTCTAAAAGGACCGCCTCGCTTTCCCAAATTGGGACTCGATTCCCACGAAGGCTGGATGACTTATTTATCGCCCAACGACTTGGCGTTCATCAAAAAATTTCCAACGTATCCAAATCGTCGTTATTGGGAGATGATCGGGATGACGATATCGCTTTGGTATGTTGAGAATCGTGCATCCGACAATCTTAGTACATGCGAGTTGGAGCCAATTGGGCCAAGGGAAGATATTGGTCCGGGCGAGTCCGCTTCTTTCACTGAAGAATGGTTTCTGGATGATTATCGTTTCCCCGAGAAGAACCCAGCAATCGACTTAGACGATATCGAAGCGATGTCGCTACGCACCATGAGAAAAGCCCGCTAGCATGAGCTAACGGGCTTTCACAATAAAACTCGTCTGTTTTCAGTTTAGTAGACTAAAATGAAATGGTTGCTTCACCTCTACGACTACGCCTTTTCCGTTTACTGTTGGTGGCGAGAACTGCCATTGTTCCAGGGCGTCCTGAGCGACTTCAAGCAGTCGAATATCTATTTCTCCTTCAATATGATCCACATGGGCTAGGCGTACATCCCCCTTGGTGTCGATAAAGAAGCGAAATACTCCGACAGTGTCGTTGTTCCTCTCGATCCAAGAACGAGGTGCCCTTGGTTTAACGACATGGACGGGCTCAGGGAACTTGTCCAATTTGTCGACCTCCGCGATTTTGATCGATTGGGCGGGATCGTAGTTAGAACCCAAACGCATGTAGTGGTTTAGACCAGCGGAAATATCGAACGAGATGACGTCCGACCCTGCTTCGAAGTTTACTCGAATGGGGACCACCAATGAGATAGGTTTCCCGTCCTTTTTTGGCGGCGCGAATTCCCACTCATCGATTACCCTCTCCACGGCTTCGGCAAAATCCTTGTGATTGGCTTCAGTGACAAGCCAATCCCGTAGTTCGCCGTCGTAGTGCAGTTCCAGAAGCATGTCTACGCGTCCTCTGGAATATCCAGCGTTTCTCAGATTTTCTGGAAAAAGCGGCTGCCGAACGACCTGAATAAGCAGATCGACGTCGTCGCTGGTTAGATTTGCTTCATATGTGTATTCCCCTTGTTCCTCATTCCCTATAGTTGGATGAACGAGGCACGAGATGAACAATAGTAATGTAATTGCTCTTTTCATGACTCATCAATGTTGAGTGATGCCGCTATATATTCACTCTTTGCTGTTGTTATTAAAGTGTAGAAGTTTTTGTCTCTATGACAATCATATTCTGTCCGACTTCCGCGGTACTAAATGGGTTCCTTTGAATCGATTATTCACGAAATAACGCGGGCCTTCCTGACGAAGGTGACGATAAGAATTGGAATGCACGATTACTTGATTGCGGCTCCTGATGCGAGGTGGTTCTTCCATTGGGCAAGAAACGGTGGAGGCTGGATACCATCTTCGTCCAGCTCAAGAATTGTCCCCAATCCCAGGGGCCAGAGAGGCAAGGCGTAAGCTGGAGCACAAGCGTAAAAGGGGTTTAGGAAGTGAAGAAGAAGGAATCTTTGCTATAGGGGATCCCACGTTGCTAGTGGCATCGTTGCTCGCTTTGTCCGTGGAATATCAAACTGGATGTTTCGGGATCGAGGGCCATGTCATTACAAGAATAGAAATTGAATGGCCGCAAATCAAAGCTGGGGTTAACGAGAATCGCTAACCAGGCGAGTAGAGGTATCGAGTTGCTAGCCTTAATCTCGCTCTGGTGGCTTCAGCTCAATCACGAGAGCGATTTTGTTGGATCCTGGTGTTCATGGCAAGCTCCGCCAGGCAATCGGGAGAATTTGCTTTCAACTCTTTGCGGGCTCCTCTCTTATCCATCCTGTTTTCAAATCGGGACTGCATGAGATTAACCCAAATACGGAATTTGAAGAAACGCCTTTTTGCAGTGGCCTTCGCGGTCGTCGCCATAAACGCCATATCGGTGACGTTTCTCGGTTGTTCATCTGAAAAGGCTTCAGATAGCTCGGAGAAAGGCTATAGCGACAATTTTGAGATCGCTGGAGCCAAAATTGCTGCATCATTAGAGCACTCGGATTGGTACTTGACGGAAACCTGCCGAGAATGTCACGAAGCTGAATACAATGATTGGCTAGGAAGCCATCATCATCTGGCTCATCGGAGACTCGATCCCGAGAAAGATCTGGAAGCCTTTTCGCAAGGAGAGGTCGAAGACCAAGCTGGAAGAATCTATCGATTAAGCGGAACAGATCCTGATTTCAGTATCGACGAGGTGGGCTCGAGCCTACCCAGCGAATTGGATTCCGTCATAGGGGAAACGCCGATCCGCCAGTACCTTGTCTCTTTTCCGGATGGTCGATATCAAATTCAAGGGCTGACTTGGGACCCTCATAAAAAGAAGTGGTTCAATGTGTTTGGAGATGAAGATAGGAACCAGGGAGATTGGGGGCACTGGAGCCAGCAAGGAATGAATTGGAATTCAAACTGCGCTTGGTGCCACATGACGGACTTCAAGAAGAATTACGATCTGCGGGCCGGATCTTATGACAGCGAGTGGAAAATTGAGGGAATCTCCTGCGTGCAGTGCCATTCTGGAATGGAGGAGCATGTGGTCGCTGCCCGGTCGGGAAATTATGAGCCAATGGAAACCGAGCTGAATATCGATTTGGCGATGGATAACTGTGCTAGTTGCCATGCACGACGAGAGGAGTTGACTGCCAACGGTTTCAAGGCGGGAGAAAAATTCGATGACCATTTCCGCTTGGTGCTTCCCGATCTTCCGAACGCTTATTTCGTGGATGGCAAAGCCAACGAAGAAAACTACGTTTTCGCATCCCTTAAGATGAGTCGAATGGGACACAAGGGTGTCAGCTGCTTGGATTGTCACAACGCCCATTCGCATGAGACCATACTGCCGATCGAGGACAATTCGCTTTGCATGCGTTGCCACGCTACGGGCTTGAACGAGGCGACGATTGTCGATCCGGTTACCCACAGTAACCATCCCCTGGAAAGCGAGGGCAACCAGTGCGTATCATGCCACATGCCTACCCGTCTCTATATGCAACGAGATGCTCGCAGGGATCACGGATTCACCATTCCGGATCCTCATATGACTATTGAGTACGGTGTTCCCAATGCCTGCCAGGCGTGCCATGGAGATAAGCCTGTTGAATGGGCTAGGGATGCTATTGAAAGCTGGTTTCCGAACTCCGAACGAAGACAGGAATTGAGAGAAAGGGCCCGGGTGCTGGATGCCTACTATGATGGCGATTCTGAATCGTGGACGGAAGTGCATGGCTTGTTGCAGAATGAGGAAAACGTGTATTGGCGATCGGCTTACTTGAGGATTCTCGGGGCAATGGCGCCAGGTACGCCTGAAAGTCTGGACGCTGCTCTGGAGGGGATGAAATCGAAATCGCCCGTGGAGCGGGAATCGGCTTTGAGAATTCTGTCGAACCGAGGAGACAGACTTTCTGATCTTCAAAGAGCGTTGTACGATTCTTCTAGACTGGTTCGCAATCAGGCTGCGGATACGCTTTCAGTGATGTATAATCCGAGCCAAAGCGCTTTTCAGGAGTGGCTGGAGTATGCAGAAGCGAATGCGGATCGACCCGCTGGAGCCCTTAGGCGGGCAGAGCTTGCCGCACAGCAAGGAGATGTAGCCCTAGCCAAGCAACTGGCGGAAAAAGCTGCTAGCTTCGACCGAAACAATGCTCATCTTCTTTACGACATTGCCATCATGTTCGCTCGAGTAGGGGATCTGGATGGGGCGTTGAGAAAAATCTCGAATGCCAAGCTTATCGATTCCTCCTTGGGGATCCTTTGGTTTGGAGAAGGACTCCTGTATTCGGAAAAAGGTGACACGCAGCGTTCTATCGAAGCGATGGAGGTAGCGGTCGAGAAAGACGCTAGTCAGGATCGTTGGTGGTACAATCTTGGGGTTGCCTACCTGCAAACCGGCCAAAACGCTAAGGCGATTGAAGCGCTGCAAAAGGCGTTGAGTCTAAATCCAGAACAGCCCCAATACCAGCAGGCTTTAGAGAGCGTCCAATAGAATGATCGCTTAAGCGGTTTGGAATAGACCCCTTATGAATTCCATATCGCCGCCGCTGAGTTCGCAATCTAAAGCAATTAGATTCTGCTCTACTTGCGGCCGGTTTCGGAAGCCTGGAATCACGCTGGCGACATTCGGATAATCAAGAATGAAGCGCAGGGCGACGCTAGGAAGCGTGGATTCACTGTCGCCAAATCGGCTCTTCAGCGCGTCCAACTTGGGGTCGATCGATCGGAGAGATTCGTTCGAAAATTTCCGCGAGTTTCGCCGATGGTCGCCCACAAGGAACCGAGGAGCATTCTTGCCATAATATTTCCCGGTCAATACTCCCTGATTGAGAGGGCTAAAGGCGATGAATGACAGTCGATTATTTTTCAATAGCTGCCCTACTAGACCGTTCTCGACGACAAACTTCGTATCCATCATATGGGCCCAGCTTTGCAGAACGGTGGGTTTTAGAACGGGCACGGCTTTCTGGAAATGGCTGGTTTTGTGGGCGGATTGCCCGATGAGGCGAATCTTTCCTTCTTTTTGCAGTTTCCGCATCATTGCCGCAGCAGGTTCTAGGTAGCGATCGTCCTTGCCGAAGTCCCCATGGTGTAAGTAGTAAATATCAATGTAGTCGCGCTTTAGATTTCGAAGCGACTTTTCGCACTGGCTTCTAATATTTTCGGGCATATAAGCATGCTCAGGTCTATCAGAGTGAAATCCCACTTTTGAGGAAATAATGAAATCCTCGCTATTCTTCCCAAGGCGACCGAGGATGTTCGCCAGTAGTATCTCGGCTCGACCGTTCCCGTAGACGTCTGCATTATCGAAATGGTTGACGCCTTTCTCGATTGCTAAAGAGACTGCTTCCTCCGCTTCACTTTGATTAGTGGGAGCCCATCCAGAATCGTGCCCGTTCTTGGTGTTCAAGCCCCCTAGAGCCCAGCAACCGAGACCGATTTCCGAGACTGATATATCACTGTCACCAAGAATACGATACTCCATAGTAAGCAGAGATGTGGGTCAGTCGATGCTGGTTGGTTCGAGTGGCCTAGGATCGACGACTTTCAGACTCGGCTCGTTTTCAATCAGAGCTTCGGCGAACCAGGCCCGAGCGCCAGGGTCGCCATGAGTAAGCACAATGGTGTTGGGGTGCGTGGAGAGAGCAAACGCCAATAGCTCTTCTCTGTCCGCGTGACCGCTCAATTCAAATCGTTCTATTTGGGCTCTAATAGGCGTTTGATAGTCGAGCACTTCAAAAAGGAAGGTTTCTCCAGGCTTAGTTTCGAGAAGCTTGCCACCTGGAGTGTCAGGGTCGCAATAGCCGACGAAGCAAATCGCATTTCGACCCTGGGCCACAAGGGAGGCGGCTAGGACGTAG
>DKNL01000022.1 GCA_002474325.1 Opitutales bacterium UBA7389 | reverse complement strand
AATGCCAACATGCGGCTCGGCTCAGGAATCTGCCGAGTTCCCGAACTTATTGAAAGCGGCGTTAAAGTCGGTATCGGAGTAGACGGCAGTGCTTCTAATGATTCGGGGCACATTCTCGGCGAACTCCGCCAAGCCCTGTACCTAGCCCGAGTAAAATATGGAGCCGAGTCGATGAGCGCTTTAGATGCCATAGAACTCGGAGCCTGGAGAGCCGCTCAAATGATGGGGCGCGATGACATAGGAGAATTGGCTGTTGGCAAATGCGGCGATCTAGCCCTCTTTCCAATTGACGATCTCTACGCGAACGCCGCGGAGAACCCTGTAGATGCCCTCTTGATCTGTCATCCCCGCCAAGTCTCGGACCTTGTAGTTGGCGGATCGGTACGTATAAAAGATGGAGTCTTTACCCATTTCGATATACAAGAATTGATGAATGAACACAGACAGCGGGCCGAACGCGTCCGCTCCTCGGCTTTCGAATTATGAATATAATCGAAATCGAAGATTGCCCTGACTATCTGGCTCCAGACAACGCGGTGGCAAAAGAATTTCTCTCCCCGAGGAACAGCACCCCTGAACGCCTAAGCATCACCAAAATGACGATTCCTCCACTTACTTCCGTAGAGAAACACTACCACATGGAGAACGAGGAAGCGTGTAAGATTATCGACGCTGAGGGCAATATGCTACTCCGCAAAGAAACACGCAAAGTCGGGCCTGGCGGTGTGGTTCCCAACCCTCCAGGCAATTGGCATTCTATCGACAACCGGAGTGATCAAGATCTCGTTATGATCGTAACTGTTTTCGGCAATGGACGCCTGAAGATCAGGCTTTCGAATCATAAGCAATCCCGTTGAAAACCGAACTCTATAGAAGCCGATCACTCGGTATTATCCTCGTTCTCATCTCCGGCACTTGCTGGGGATTCCACGGCGTGATCATAAAGAAGGCCTACGCAGTCGGGGCCTCTTTCCAGCAAGTGTTTTTCGCCGAAACCCTCTTCGCATCCATTTTCTTCCTGTTTTTCATCCGCTCATTTGGAGGAAAGCAACGACCTAGAACTCCGACCGAATGGCGAGATCTCGCAATATGCGGAATCGCTAGCATGGCACTCGGCACATTCCTATTTTTAGCTTTCAGCCTGGGTCCAATAGCTATCGGAGCGACCTTGCTTTTCCTCTACATGCCTCAAGTTTACGGATACGCCGTTTTCACAGGGATACAGAGCTTTAGCTATTTGAAAACCTTCTCTATTTGCTTGCTTCTCGTCGGAGCCGGAGCCACGACGAATATTCTGGAGGCTTTGAAGGGAGATGGCTTTACCGGGGCTATTCTCGCTGCGTTAGCAGCTTCAACCTCATACGCGATTATCTTCTTGTTCACTCCCCGCCTCAACGCCTTTACCACCGCCACATTTCGGTCCTTTTCCATATCATTCATCTGCTTTATAGGAAGCGGGGCTATGCTCCTCGCGTTTCCATTCATGAGAAACAAAGAGCCCATCCAATGGCTGCCTTTTATGGCCCTAGCGCTTGTTCTCGGACTTATGGGCCAAACGATTCCGGTGATAACACTAATGAAGGGCATCCCAATCGTTGGAAGCAGCATCGCCGGAGCCCTCGCCTCCATCGAGCTGCCAGTGGCCGTTGTCTCGTCGGCGATTTTCCTTGGGGAAACCGTCACCATCACTCAGTCGATTGGTGTGGCTCTCGTATTAACCGGCATCTTACTATTTAATCTTCCCACCCAAAACGCTGAGCTAAAACCAGAAGCCGCATCGCCATGAATTCCGAGAAGATCTCCATAGACAAGCTTAACCTGGTGCGGGGAGTCGAGTGGATAGCACTCTTGGGAAAACTCTACGAGCACTCGCCATGGGTAGTGGAAGAAGCTGTCAAAGGCCGTCCTTTCTCAGATAAGAAAGCCCTGCAAGCTCGCTTCGAGAGCGTAATCTTCGGAGCGGAAGAAGAGATGCAAAGCCAGCTCATCACTGCCCACCCCGATTTAGCTGCAAAAATGGACGAGCTCGCTGAGCTCACCGACTTCTCCCAATCCGAACAGAAAATGGCTGGATTCTCGGCCCTTCCCCGCGATACTTTCAATACTCTCCGAGAAACTCTCTCCAATTACCGGGAGAGGTTCGGGCACCCTTTCATACTTTGCGTTTCCGACCACAGAGCCTCGGAAACGCTACCCATCCTTAAACAACGCCTGCAAGCATCGCCGAGATCGGAGCGCTTGGCTTGCTTGGCCCAGATCGCCCGAATCGGCTGGCACCGACTTGACACGATAGTGTCCTAATTCCATCCACAAAAATGAGCGGAAAACTGAGCACACACATTCTAGACAATTACCACGGTTGCCCCGCATCGAACGTCGATATAGAACTCCATCAAATCGACGGAGAATCATACCGACTGATCGGGAAATTCCAAACGAATCAAGAAGGGCGAACCGATTCTCTACTGCTAAACGATGAGTCTCTGCAAACTAGCCCCTACCGTCTCGTATTCAAGATTGGTGCTTATTTCAAGGAAACGGGCGTTTCTCTTCCTGAACCCGCTTTCCTGGAGGACGTATCTATCGATGTAAACCTGAGAGCGGGGGAAAGTTATCACGTTCCTCTTCTATGCACGCCCTGGAGCTATTCAACCTACCGCGGGAGTTAATGATAAGAGAATCGCACATCGAAAACATTCACCGTCGCCTTCTCGACCGTATCGAAATATTGGGGGCGATTAGCTCAAGCAGCGAGGGACTCGCCCGAGTTTTCCTATCCAAGGAAATGGACATCGCCTCTCGGCTGATTCAGTCGTGGATGAACACGGCCGGTCTCGTATCCAACATCGATCCCTTCCAAAACGTAATTGGTTCTTGGCCTTCTAACACCGCAAAAGTGCCCTCCATTCATATCGGATCTCACTATGATACCGTCGTAGAAGCAGGCAAGTACGATGGCACTCTAGGAGTTCTTCTTTCAATCGGAGCGATCGAGCTCCTGCAGGCGGAAGGGTACGCACCCAAACACCACATAAACGCTTTAGCGTTTTGCGATGAGGAAGGCGTCCGGTTTCAAACGACCTTTCTCGGCAGCTCGCTGCTTTGCGGCACTTTCGATGATTCCGCCTTGGACAAAGTCGACTCCGGCGGGGTGGGTATGCGAGAGGCCTTGCTAGCACGGGGCTTCAATCCCGATAATATCGCTCACATAGCTCCTGTAATCGGAATGGACGACGTGTTCCTAGAAGCCCATATCGAACAAGGTCCCGTGCTAGAAGCTAGCGGCCATCCTTTAGGTGTCGTTACCGCCGTAGCGGCCCAGACGCGTATCGGCGTAACGGTGACAGGGAAAGCAGGTCACGCGGGAACGACACCTCACGATCTTCGAAACGATGCTCTCGCCTGTGCCGCGGAGATGATTCTCGCGGTAGAGCGTTTCGCCCTCGCCCGTACAGAGGTTAAAGCAACCGTTGGAAAACTAGTGGTCTCGCCAAACACGAGTAACGCGATTCCCGGCAGAGCCGACTTTTCCATCGACTTCCGAGCCCCCAACCTTGATCGGATGAGAGAGCTCAAAATAGATCTTCTCGAAGAAATCGAATCCATTGCGGAACGACGATCGATCAAAATCGATATCCAGAACATTCAGGAAACTTCCCATGCCAATTGCGACCCACAGGTGACAAAGCTTATTTCTGCAGCGGTCGAGGCCAACACTGGACAGGC
>DKNL01000112.1 GCA_002474325.1 Opitutales bacterium UBA7389 | reverse complement strand
GCTTCGCCTTTTCGCTATCATCCAGATCATCACTACTGCTTGCAATTATATTATGGATACTTTTGGAGGTCGATAGTATTCTAATTTCATCATCAAAAAGCGTTCGGTCATAAATACGCAGCTCATCAATGGATCCTAGGAATGGCTTTCCAACAACTCCCTTGCCGACTCGAAAAAGCGCTTTATCGATTCCGGCAATAACATTGCTATTAGTATTGTGGAGTATCCGAGTCTCCACGACACTGCCATTGAAATATACCTTCATCCCCTTGGCTCGCTGTGTACCATCATTCGTCAACGTCACATGGATCCATTCTCCCGCTGAAAGATCTTCAACCGTCTCGACCGATCCCACGCCTGCAACCCAGCGGGTAAGGATGCTGAATCGCAATTTGCCGCCATTCAACTCCACTTCCAGACCGGGGCGC
Source organism: Opitutales bacterium UBA7389 (assembly GCA_002474325.1). GTDB lineage: Bacteria > Verrucomicrobiota > Verrucomicrobiia > Opitutales > Opitutaceae > Pelagisphaera. The sequence continues at coordinate 3,312 of DKNL01000112.1, read as the reverse complement.
CGGGTATTCTCCAGCTGCTTGGATAGGATCACGCCCTGGCTCGTCTCTTCTGGCTTAATCCAAAAAGAAATGCTGAACCGCTCGTGGCAGTAGAACCCGGTTTCATCTTTGAATTCCAAATGAGCCTTGCCGTCAAAAAATAGGCTATCCTCGAACAAGCCATTCACCGGAGTCACCTCTCCTCTGGACGCTACTAGCACAGGATCGTCCGAATCGAAAGAAAACCGTTTCGTTAGCCCCTTGGTCAGAAAAGCAGCTTCACTAACTGCGTCAGACCTAAGTCTCTCCGAATCTATATTTCCGTGCACATTGGCTAAAGCTCGATCTCGTTTCCTTTTCGCTTTGTCTAGCCTCTCGTCTAAGAGGGCAAGCTCGGATGCCTGCTCTTTGGTGGGCGCCTTTATCCAAGGCTCAGAATTGCCGAATTTAATGGCCCGACCGGATTCCGTAATCTTGTCGAACATGGAAATGAGTTGATAGTACTCCTTCGTCGAGAAGGGATCGTACTTGTGGTCGTGACAACGAGCGCAGCCCATGGTCAGCCCCATCCAGACCGTCGAAGTCGTATCTACCCGATCCACGGCATTCTCTAGAAGAAACTCCTCGGGGACCAGCCCAGACTCTGAGTTATAACGATGATTACGGTTGAACCCCGTAGCGATGAGCTGATCCAAGGTCGGATTCTCGAGCAGATCACCGGCCAGCTGTTCGATGGTGAATTGATCGAAGGGCAAATTCCAATTGTAGGCCTCTATGACCCAATCCCGCCAACGCCACATGTCTCGAGGACCGTCATTCTGATAGCCATCGGTGTCTGCGTATCGAGCCGCATCAAGCCAGGGTAGCGCCATGGTTTCCCCATAACGCGGCGAAGAAAGCAGCCGATCCACCAAGGTTTCGTAGGCATTAGCAGAGGCATCATCCAAGAATGCCTGCACCTCAGCAGGTGCCGGAGGCAATCCATTCAAATCGAGGCTGAGACGACGAATCAAGGTGCGGCGATCGGCCTCTGGCGAGGGAGCCAAACCTTCCTCCTCGATTCGCTCCAAAATGAAGTGATCGATTCCGTTGCGAGGCCAACTCGCGTTCTCTACTTTCGGTAGCTCAGGCCGATCCACTGGCTCGAATGACCAGTGCTGGTTCCATTCCGCTCCGTCGGTAATCCATTGACGCAGCTTGGCGATTTCCTCTTCCGTCAGAGCCAACTCCGAATCCGCCGGAGGCATCAGATCCTCGGTATCTTCCGTCTCAATCCGCCAAATGATTTCGCTCTCGTCGGGCTTGCCTTTAACAATCGGGAAAAAACCATCGCCTAAATCCGCAAAGGCCCCCAACTCGGTATCAAGTCGAAGATCCGCTTCTCTGGTTTGGGCATCCGGTCCGTGGCACTTAAAGCAATTATCTGAAAGAATGGGACGGATATCGCGGTTAAAATCAATTGGATCCGCAGCGCGGGAGCTCAACATGGAAAAAACCAAAATAAACGCTAGCACTAGCCCTCGCCGATAGAGCGGCGCCATTCTGAACGAATATCTGTCGTGTTTTCGGAGCATATTCCAGGGACGAGATCCTTTAATTCCTTACTAAATCGCCTCCTTGGACAACACTAATCGGCGGAGGGGCGTTAACATCGGCCTACGCCCTAGGCCGGCTCTTCCGTAAAAAGGCTGTTCATGGTAGTGCGGTGCTTAACCCTTTCCGTGTTGTATCCCTCTATAGCTTGCATATCCGGATATCTTGCGACGGTGCAAGCCCAATGGCCCTAATCCTCTACCGCTTCATGCTCTTCTCCGAGCGGACCATTTCCGCGAGCCAGGCTTCGTACAAAGCCGACAGGTCTTGTACGATCTCGGCGTTCCGCTTCGACAGATCCGTGGTCTCCGACTCGTCGTCCACCAAATTGAAAAGCGAGATCTTCCCCTTTCTCGAGTGGAGTTTCCAATCGCCTTTGCGAACAGCCCATTCGTCTTTGTCATCCCCGCTATCCCAATACAGAACCGGATGGTGAGTAGCATCATTCGACCGCATCAAAAGCAATAGACTCTTACCATCAAAAGGCGTCGGATCGAAGTCGCTCCCATGAATCGCATCCAGCACGGTTGGGAGGATATCCAGAGATATGATCGGTGTATCGATTTTTCGACCACCCGAAAACTTAGCAGGCCAGCTTACAATCCACGGAGTGCGAATACCTCCCTCGTAGAGACTTTGCTTATAGTCACGTAAGGATCCGTTGTCCGCCTCCATCGCTTTGGCCCCTCCGTTGTCGGTCAGAAAGAATAGCAGGGTATTTTCCCAGACGTTTTCCTCTTTGAGCTTATTGACAACAGCCCCTACGCCTTTGTCCAAGTGATCCAGCATGGCCATGAGAATAGTTCGCCGTTCACTCAATTCCGGGAATTTCTTTCGATAATATTCAATATCTTCTTCTGGGGCCTGAGCCGGCGTATGCACGGCATTGTAAGCCAGATAGAGAAAGAAGGGTGAGACCTGTCCTGAGCCTGTCGAACGGGCTGCCTGACGGTCGATAAAGTCTACCGCTTCTTCAGAGAGACGAGTGGTCAGATACCCCTCGTATTCATCTCTTGGTATACGCGCCCTGTTGCGATAGATTGGAGCGTAGTTGTCGCTATTCACACCCTTAGAATCGAAATAGTCATGACCTCCTCGCCCCATAAATTTGTAGGCTTCATCAAACCCGCGGCTCATGGCGTGCCACTTCAATTCTGGATAGTCGTTGTCCAGACCCAAGTGCCACTTGCCGATGGCCATGCTAGTGTATTCGTCCGGTAACATTCCCGGAAAAATCAGCATTTTCGGATCGAAGCCCCGACCGCCATCGCCTGCGGTATAAATCCCCACTCGCTGCTGATACTGCCCGAGCATCAACCCGGCCCGCGTAGGCGAACAAACTGATCCGCTCGCGTAGGCCTGAGTAAAGAAGATCCCCTCCTCAGCCAAGGCATCCATATGAGGCGTAGACACCTCCTTTGAATGTTCCGGGTTGAAGCTGATATCCGCATATCCCTGATCGTCAGTGAGGATGACCACGACATTTGGCCGATCGGAGGATGCGGATAACGTGCCCAAAGACACGACGTAAAGTCCTAAGAGTGCAGGGAGGGGAAAAAATATAAAACGTAATTTAATAATGTATACAGTTGATTGATTTAATCGCGTTGGAAGCAACCCTATTTGGCATTCCTGGCAACGGCTTTTCCGGAGACAGGTAGAGTCGCTTAATATCCTCGGCAGTCAACGCATGATTAAAAATGGCAAGCTCATCTATTCTGCCATCCCAGTAGCAGCTGG
>DKNL01000290.1 GCA_002474325.1 Opitutales bacterium UBA7389 | reverse complement strand
GTTACGCCGCCCAGCACGGGTCCGTGAGAGATGCCCAGACTTTGGTAGGGTACAACGTGGTTAGCTACGGGATCTGGCCAAGAAGGACTTTGTCCGAAAGATGAGAGATGAAAGATGAAGGATGAAGTGAGAAGCAGAAGCCTTCCACTATGAACGATGGTAGCTATTGATCTCCGAGCAGCCATTAATCTTGATATTGTGGCCGCTAGGAGATCGGCCGCTACCTTTGGGTTTTCTATTCTCATTGTTTCGGAATCTGGTTAAGAGTATAATAGGCTTCGGGATGGAGAAGGGGCTCGCCATTTTGATTACGGATTCCCTTGGCGTGAAGCTCGTGAACATAGTGGGGCTTCAGGCCTTCCACGGAAAGATGGACGGATAGGTGATCGTCGCTTAGCGATATATCAGAAACTGTGAGTTTATGACTGTCGATTTCGTCAGACCCATAGGCCTCAGAGTAAGTATAGGTGTAGTTGTGCAAGAGATACGAATTGGCGTCTATCGCGCTTGTCGCATCTACCGGTTGAGTGAAGACCAATTTGAAGCCGTTAGGTTTTGCTCGCATTTCCTTAATCTCGAATGGCGTTTGTCCGTTCCAACGGACGCGGACTAGGCCGTAAGAACGATCTCCAAGCGAAGACCAACCCCGATTCGTCATTCCGACGTATAGGCTGGCGTCGGGACCGAATGCTAAACGAAAGACAGCTGAAGGGAAATTATCTAGAAATCGAAAACAGGCGCCCTGGTAAGCTCCGTTTACTTTCTCTAGAAAGACCCGGTTGACTTCCACATTAGTAAATTCGCCGACGAGCAACTGTCCATCGAAGGGTCCAAACGTGCCGTTTTGATCGATGACCTGTATGTCGGTAGCGCTGCGCCCGACTTTGTTGTAGGGTAGCCAAACAGCTGGCGGCGTTAGCTCCGATATGGTGGCAAGGGCCTCCGGATAGGGAATCTTTTTTTCGGGGAAATTGCTGAGAACTTTGGCCATCGCCGCATCGAGATTCTGAGAGGCAAGACCGGACGGGTTTCCATAAAAAGCTCCGGAGCGTAACTGGTGGATGGGAGTAGCAGGCATCCACCTTCCTTGCTGATCGCAGTAGAACATATCGCCCTCCAGATTGACTCCTAGACCGGATGGGGATCGCATTCCCGAAGCATGTCCGACCAGGCTGCCGTCCGGTTCAAAAGTTAGTCCCCAACCCCTCCAAGGGGCATCGTTGTCAGAAAACTCACCTACATCGATATTGGTAGTAATCCAAAGCCTGCCGGAACCATCGCGTTCCGGCCCATAGGTGTAGCCATGGTAGGCGCCGGATACATTCCAGCCGGAAGCTTCGCGCAGGTACTCATCAGCGACATTATCGCCATCCAGATCTCGGATACGAGTGATTTCGGTTCTCTGGGCAACGAGAAAACTGCCGTTGTCTTCAAGCAATCCGAGAGGCTCGTGAAGCCCCGAGGCAAATCGGTGGTAGGAAATTTCACTTTTCGAATTTGAGTCGGCACCTTCGATTAGCCAAATTTCTCCCTTGCGAATGGTTACTGCCAAACGGTCATCGGAGGTCCATGTCATGCCGCTGATTTCCAGAGGTATGCCTTCATCAGGCTGCCATTCATTGGACCGTGGGGCATCCGGAGAAATACCGGTTAGAATCTCGAAACGTTCGTAGGCGGGATTCCCGAAAACGATGGGGAGAATAATGAATACGATGGCTGTGATAGCACTTTTCACCAGTGATAGAGGAAAATGCGAGTTAAGGGATCAGAAGAAGATGATTCTTCAACTTCGACGCGTATAGGATGGGAGAGAAAGGTGTCTTGCAGCTGAGCCTCCTTTGTGTAACGAATTGTTCGTCTCATTAATATAGAACCATCGGAGCGTTCAAATGGCTGTAGTTGATCATATAGCGCAAAGCCCATATATTGTGAGATGAATGTGGGCGAACCCCTTTCGTCATTCCGATAGCCCTTGTAGATCGAATCTTCTCTGTTTCCGGCATCGGGCCAGGAAACCACATCCGAGCCGAGCGGCTCTTCGAACTCGGGAAATCTGGAAAACCAAGTTTTGTAAGCGTCGAAGAATCGCCCTTTCCACATAAGAGCTGGTCGGCCAGTTTCGCCGTTTACTGCGTAGTGAAACTGTTGTGGATATCCTACGAGCAAGGCGTCTGTGCCGATACCGTCGAGAAACGAGCGTTGAACTACGGGTCTATCGATGGGAACGATTTCAAAGTCGGCGATACCGACTTCAGGATAGCCATGCGGGAATCCTCGGCCGGATTTCGCGAAAGCGTAGATTGATGCTATTTGAGCTTTAGTATCTCCATGTCGAATATCTTGGTTGGAAGCTTGGCCTTCCGGCCAGAAGGAGGGCATCAATGTGTTCAATTGCTTAGAAGTTGGATCGACTAGAAATTCATAGAACCATTCCTTTGACAGCCGTTCTGATAGCATGCTTAAATCCAGTCCTTGGATGCCCAGTGATTCACGATCTCCCCAGTTGTGGCAGGTGATGCAATTTAGTCCTCCGATCGTTCCGAGAAGGGTTTGTCCGGATTTGATATCGCCAGCTTGCAACTTGTGACGCTGTTCCGAACGGTCCTCGGATTGTAAACGTTTTGCCAGGGAGCGGGTAGTTTCACCAAAGTGAGGCATTCGAGTGTTCAAATAGGGTCGTACTTTGGTGTGGCCTAGGACGGCCTCTTTGAGCCAGTCCTCTCGCAGCTTGTATCCAACTTCGGTTAAACTTGGAGGGATTCGGCCAGCGTCCCCGAGATCTGGATCGCCAGAAAAAAAGGCCAGGTTTTCGTCTGTGGGCCCTCCTTTGCCATTGCGATCATGGCAGGCCAGGCAATTCAAGGTTTCCAAAAAACTCGTGGTTGATGCCCGAGATGGTTTGTCTTTGAGGAAAAGGCGAATGGATTCCCGCTGGTATTCGGATAGCGAGTACTGTGGATGACCAATTGGATTCTTGAAGTCCGATCGTAGTTTCGTTTTGTGTATTCTGGGCAAGCGTTCGCTTCGTGGAAATTCGTGGCAAGCGGCGCAGTCGTGCTGAATGATGAGGTCACGCCCCAATCTACTGAGCTTTATATCCGCCTTTTCATTGGCAAGCGGTGGGTATTCAGATGAGTCGCCGTTAGTGTAGTCTAGCAAATAAGCGGCTAGATCGCCTCCATCTTCTCGTTCTAAGGGAAATCGGGGCATTCGCCCATGCGGTCTAGTAGCATGGGGTTCGTACAGAAATGCGCTTAGGGAATGAATATCGTATTTGTTTTTTAGATCCGGGTAGGGAGAGCGAGGGAAATCGCTTGTGGATGCATCAGGATCGTCTCCAGGGAGGTGGCAGGTAACGCATCCTATTTTATGGTACAAGTTGTGTCCTCTTTGGAGATTGACGAATTTGAACGCCTTTTTCGCCGTAGGACCTTTTAGTGATGCTAAATAATGAGTGATCGCCTCAACTTCATCGGTCTTCAGTTCGAAATCAGGCATGGTAGTACCTGGCTTGCCAGCTGAAGGATCTTGGAGAAAGGATTGTATCCAGGAATTTTTAACGCGTTTCGAAATGCCTGATAGTACGGGGCCTCTTTTGGAAGGAAGGTTAGTTTTATTTCGGTGGCAGTTAACGCATCCCAATTCATTGAATAGTATGCGCCCCCCCTCCAAAGAAGGTTGTTGGGAATGGAAACGATCGTAGGCGGGAACAACGGGGTGGGACGTTTCCGCCCGAGCGTATTCGGTCCATGCGAAGAT
>DKNL01000176.1 GCA_002474325.1 Opitutales bacterium UBA7389 | reverse complement strand
ATGTCCAGTTGAGCATTGTCGGGCATAGGTCAAGTGAGACCGATCTTGGTTGGGTCTGCAATCGAATCCCTTTTGCCAAGATCTATCCACATTGGCAGGACTAATGCTGTAGGGCGGTCATGATTCGCGCCTCGCTAATCGCATTCTTTTTTTTCGGTTTCATGACGACCCTAGCAGTTGACGATCGAGAGCCTCTTTATTTGGTTCTAGGGGCGGTGCCACAGGAGACCAAATCTATTATCGCGGCCTTGGCTGATCGCGAAAGAGGGGAGCTGGCTGGATTGGAATATTTTGAAGGGAGACTGGGAGAAAATCGGGTTGTCGTGTCATTGACGGGCGTTGGAAAATCCTACACGGGAATGGTAACAGCTTTGTTCCTGCAAGAGTTCAAGCCGGATGCAGCCTTTATGACAGGGACCGGCGCTCGCATAAATACTCAACTCAGGACTGGAGACGTTATTCTGCCAACGAGCGTTTTTCTCCACGACTACGGAAGTTTGGGCGAGGCCGGTATTACTATGGCAGGCTTGCAGCCACCCTCCGTTCCCAATGAGGCTCCGCTCTTGGATAACGATTTCGGGATACCCTCTGAAATGCATGCTAAAGCCCTGAAACTGATAGAGACTTATGAGAAGCACTCGGTAGAAGTAGATGGAGAGATCTATAGCGTGAAAATCGGTCCTGGTCGGGTTACTTCAGGGGACTTTTTTGGAGTGCCACAAAGTCGTATCGACGTTTTGCGATCGATGAATGTGGACATCATGGAAATGGAATCCGCAACCTTCGCGTTGGTGTGCGAATACTTTGGGACGCCCTTTCTAGTAGTGCGTTCGGGAAGCAACTTAGCCCAGACGACGCCAAGCGACGACTATCTGACGTACGGTCCGATCGCCGCTTACTCATCCGCTAAGACAACGACCTATTTGATTTCGAACTGGTAGGCTTTCGTTGTGGAGGCAACTGATAGGAGGGGTTCTATCTGCCGGGATTGGAGGCTACGTGGCTGCGTTCGCCAGCGAGCAATCTGAAAGCAACGGTGAGTCTACTTGGACCACCGGCTATAGAGATTGAGACGCCTTTTGCCAGTCGGGGCGTGATTTAGCGGGAGCACTCGAGATGGGTTTGCAGCCGGGTATCGATTTCCGCTATCGCCTCTTTCTTTGCGTGTTCCGGAAGGTCAGCGGTTGTAAAGCTATTCCTGGCAAACTGAGCGAGTTGTTCAGGCGTGGCATTCAAACCCTGGGCGACGGCCAGGTAGTCATCAGTCAACGTGTTGCCGAAAATGAACGGATCATCTGTATTCAGGGTGCAGGGAACACCAGCGGCTTCGATTTCGAAAAGGGGATGGGCCGACATTTTGGATACGTTTTGGAGTTTCACGTTGCTGATTGGACAGATGTCGAAACTAGCTCCGGATTGAACGGCGAGATCGAGAACGCCCGGGTCTTTGACCGCGTTGATTCCATGTTGAATTTTGGTGACCCCAAGATCCTCGATCGCTTCTCTGACGGAGCTCGGTCCCGAGAGTTCTCCAGCGTGAGCTTTGAGTGCTTTTCCGGCGGATTTGGCTGCTTTCCAAAACTCCTTCGACCAATCATGCAGGGGGAATTCCTCTGGGCCGTGTAAATCGATTCCGTCGATTTCCGGCGTATCCAATATCTCGCTCAAATAGCGATCTTGATTTTTGGAGAATCCCCCATGATGTAGACCGATATAAAGCCGGGCTTCTATATCTTCAGGAACTGCTGCCTTGATGGCTTTCGCTATTTCGCGAGCGGAGAGACCGGTGAATTCCAGAGCGATCCCGGCGAAACTGAATTCCATGTAACGAGTGTTTTCGGCGCGGCGAACCTTGAAGAGTTCCTCGACTGTCTGGGCATAGCGTTCGGGGTTCGTCATCCACGGAACGACGTACTTGAAAATCAACTGCTCGAAGTCGTCGAAGGTCTTAAAACGGTAGTCTTTGCACCAGGATGGCGGAGGGGTATCGAACTGCTGAGGGTCGGATTGCGTCATGATTTCCCAAGGACAAGCTCCCTCGATGTGAAGGTGGTGCTCTGCTTTCGGGAGCGATTGGAGGAATGCGCTCAGTTGGGATTGGCGTTTCATAAAAGGTGTTCGGGCTTTTTTTCGGTAGTGATCAAAGGAGTGGCCCAGAGGAGGGCGGATATCGTTAAGTAGGACCAAAACCATTGGTTTAAATCGATATCCAGCTTGGAGACGGAGTCGTCGTACGCGAGCTCGTACTGGTGCATGAGCCCGGTGGCGGATCCGATTGCGGCAGCTAAAAACCAAAGTGCAGCATAATGGAATTTCTTTTCAATAACAAAGACTGTGGCAGCAGACAGGATGAGGGACGTGTATACATAGCCCTGCTCGATGGCGAAGGCTCCGGTCCCGAAAAACGTTCGACTTGTCTCCATAACGCGCAAGACGGTTTCGTTGAAAAAGCTGGTCTGTGCTACAGTCCCTGCGGTGGCGAGGCCGTGTTTTAGAATGAGTGCTCCGTAGGCGCCGACAACCGGTATTATCCCAAGCACTACAGCCGGTACATGCTTTTTTTGGGTAACTTCAAAGGCCTGAGACATCATTGAAACGCCAATCCAAATGAGAATCGCCATGCCTGCTTCAACTGGAATGAAGTAAAAGAGAATGCTCGCGGTACCGGACAAGCATACTGCGCCGATGAATAGGGCATTCAAAACGGAATAGCCGGCTCGTGCTCCGAGCACTTTCCACCCTGGGTGGCCAATGTAGAGGGATGTTGGGAACGGAGAACCGAAAAGGGCCGCTCCGATGGTCCCTACGCCATTCATAGCCAGCGAAGACTTTGCAGGGTAGCGATCTCCTGCGGCATCGGCCGATTCGATTATCTGCAAGGAAAGAACGAGGTGTATGATGCCGAGCGGGGCGAGGACGGGGAGGAGGCGTGGTGCCATTTCGAAAGCGGCCCAGAGATCGCCGACGATGGGTAGGGGGATGTACAGTCCCAAGGCGCTTGTTTGAAGGGGTGTCTTGGCAACGACGCTTGGCTCTCCCGCATAGAAAAGGCCCCAGGCGATCGCCGTCCCGAGAAATAGAGTGACCAATCCTGCTGGAAGACCGAATTTCAAGCGGACGCCGCCATAATACACGATAATCGTCAGCCCGAGCGTTGTAAGTCCGATCAGTGGAAAGGCGTAGCTGCGAAATACGAAGTCGAGCGCGATAAAAGCGAAGCCGATACCCGCTAGGGTCGAAAGCAACGCGGCCCTCGGAGTAAAGTCTCTGAGCTTGTACACGATAAACGATCCAAAGAATTCGATCAGACCCGAACCGAAGCAGGCGAGCAGTCCCGCTCGCCAGGCGACGAGGTCGGCCTCCTCCTTGCTCAATCCCTCCGCGAGGGCCATTTGCTGGGCCGGGAACATCGCCAGGAAAACGAATGCAATAATGGTGAGGATGCTTGTACCGTAAGGAAGGGCGCAGACATCGTGTCGGTTTTCGTGCTCCGCCAGTCGGAGGGCTTGGCGCCAATAGTAGACGTTGCCGATCGCAAGTCCTACGGCGGATGCGGGGAGGATCGTCCCGAAGAACAATTCTGGCGAGAACCCTAGGAATCCTTGGCATAGGTTGCTCATGAGGATGAGCATCACCAAGTTATCCAAGCCCAAGGCAAAGAAACCATCGATATCTCCTCTTACGAAACGTTTCACTTCGC
>DKNL01000124.1:600-4147 GCA_002474325.1 Opitutales bacterium UBA7389 | reverse complement strand
CTGTGTGTATGGGCATTCCCCATACCGCTTCCATGAACAACCAATGTATCGTTAAATATCCCCGCTTCTTTCAGTCGATCCAAGAACCCGCCGAATTGTTCCATGAAGTACCTCTCGACCGTTCGCAACTGCTCGAGACGGCCCTCTTCTTTACCATGATGGGAAAGACCGTGATAGGAATCCAAGTCTAGCTCGGACGTTTTAAAGCCCAACGGTATTTCGAAAGTCGCTACGCGTGTCGAATCCGTCTGCATAGCCAGCACCAAGAGGTCGTAAATCAGAGGCATTTCCTCGATTTGCATTCGCTCTTCGTCGTGTATGGGTTTTATAGGCGCCCTGGGCTTTGGTCGATCCAACCATTGTTGCGACATCTGTAGTCGCTTTTCCACGTCGCGAACCGAAGTAAGGTATTGATCCAGCTTATCCCGATCGGGTGCATTGAGCTTTCCCCCCATAGATTTCGCTGAATCGCGCAGCGCGTCCAAGACGCTTCCACGATGCCGCAACCGCTCCTGTTCCTTCTGGATACTGGCTTTGTCCGCATTTACGAACAAGGCCTCGAACAAGTGCGCCGGATTGCTAACAGGGGGAATATTCACCCCCGACCGAGTCCAGGACAAATCCGTCCCACCCCCAATGCCAGCCGTAATCGATGGGTAACGAGCGCTGCTGCCCGAAAATTCGGCAGCCGCCTGATCAATTGTCATATTCTTCTCCGCAAATCCCCCCGATTCGCTCTTTTTCACGCCGCTGAGAAATGAGTGTACCGCGCTATGTCCGCCGTTCACGTCATGGTCCAAGTTAGAGAATACCGTGAAGCTCTCGCGGTGACGATCGATTGGCTTGAGCGTTTGACTCGTTCGGTAATCCTTGCCGGAAGTTTCCGGGAAAAAGCCCCCCGGCCAAAAACCAAGGTGGCTGCCTACGCAAACTAGCTTTCGCGGGTTAGCAGTCTTCGCCGATGCGGCAAATCCCGAGTTGAAACTTTCGAAGGCTGGTAATGCAAGCGCGACTCCCAGTCCTTTTAGGAAATGGCGGCGATCAATTAGGGCGCTGGATGAATAACTCATAAGCAAAATGCAGTTTAGCGAGGAGAATTTTATCCATATCGAGTTTGACTGACGATTCAAGCATTCCTAGCAGTTACCGTCTGTCGGAGGTATTTGGACCACGAGCCGGCTGATTCAGCCGTCCAGCCGCCATTTTCGACGAATAGCCCAAGCATGAAATTTGCTTCTTTATACACGATCGTAAAACCGCTATCTTCTCTCCCCGATGAGCATCCCAAAATTAGTTTTCCTCTTTCTCGGCCTTGCAGTCGCTTCCACAGCCTGGGCCCAAAAGGATCCCGTGCACACCGCGTGGATAGAATCCTACGAGCCTTTGACGCACGAGAACATGCCCTATCGTCTCATGAAGCCCTTGGGATACGATGCCAACAAGCTGTATCCAGTAATTGTTTCTCTGCACGGTGGCGGAGGCCGGGGAAATGACAATCTTAAGCAGCTGAAAGTCTGGAACCAGCAGCTTGCCCAAAGAGAGCTTCGAGAAAAATTCCCAACTTACGTCCTCGCTCCACAGTCAGACCATCTTTGGGACGCCGATCATTTGGCTCAAATTAAAGCCATCATCGCTAGTCTTCCTTCCGTTAATTCCGACAGAATCTATATGCTGGGACACTCCATGGGTGGGCATGGAACCAATATCCTGATACAATTGGACCCGAATTACTTCGCGGCAATCGCTCCATCCGCAGGTACCGGTCGTACCGATGACGAGGACTTCATCGAGGCAACCATCATAAAGGATGTACCCACGTGGGCATTCCATGGCGACCAAGACACGGTCTGCCCCTACGAACCGCAAGAGACCCTTTTCAAAGAGATGCAGAAACTCGGCGGCAACATGAAACTAACGACCTGGATCGGAGACATGCACGGTGTATCCGGAAAGTTCATTCCGGGAGCCAAAAACGGTGTCACCAAACTCAGCAGCGACCGCTGTGACCCGGAGCCGGATTTCATGACCTGGCTTTTCAAGCAAACTCGCTCCAAGTGAATTGATTCGGCCTAATGTCCTTAAACAAAATCGATCAAGTCCCGGACACACCAAAACGCCCAACCCAAACCCTAAGAGCCCAGACCGCCTCAAGGAAATGGCCTGGATGTGGCTTACATGGTGAAGGGGGACGGGCATCGTGCTCCATCCAAACTCATCTAAATCAACGCTTCCTAAGGAAGCTTTAAAGCTCGCGAATGCGGACGTTGCGGAATTTCACCACGCCCTCTCCATACTGCAACGTGAAAGGACCGCTGCTCAATTGGTCGTCTTCCGTATCGACTGTGGTTATCCCATTTAGGATCACCTTCAACTTAGTTCCATCGGCGACGATATCAAAATTATTCCATTTATTGGGCGTATTGATAATTTCCGACGGTGGAGCGATATTGACGATTGATCCGGTACGATAGGTCTGATCAGGGCGTGTATCGAAGATATTCACTTCGTAGGCATTCTTGTCAGTGATATTGCCGGGATCCGAAGCCCGAATGAATACACCGCTATTGGCCCCCGCGTCTGTCCAGAATTCCAACTGGATCTGAAAATCAGAGAAGCTCTGCCTAGTCACCATTTGGCCAAAGCCGGAGTCAGCAACGAAGACGCCATCCTCCACTCGCCAATTGGCATCCCCAACTTGATTCCAGCCATCGAGACTTCCAGATAGGTCGATCCAGTCTTCCGAACCACCACCTGGCTGGCATGAGACTAGCAAAGAGCCTATTATCATTAAAGTAAGAAGTATTGTCTTATTCATTACGTTTTCGTGAGGTCAATTGAGATTGGAAGCGGTTTCCCGGGTATAGCTTCGTCTCGTCGCTTTAAATTTTATATGGACTAAGTTTTAAATATATAGAATCCCGCCTACCGAAAAGCAACCACTAAGATAGTCAGGAGCATATTCTACAACTAGTTTTTACGTTCTGCCCCAACGAGATAAAGATGGGCCAATAGGCGATTCAGAAGCTCCTCTGCAAGTTTGGGATTGTCAGACGTTATCTCGCTCCCTTCTTCTATCGGGTTCGGATAAACCTGATAGAGCTCGTGGCGATCGATAGCTCCATCGTGCTTCCAATACAACATTAACTTGTAGTCGCCTTGTCTAATAGCAGAAAAGTTACCCCTGACGGGCCGATGGAAGAATAAGGCTTTCTGTGGCCGTTTGAAGTTAGCCATCGAGCGATCGAGTAACAGAGGCACAAAATCCGCTCCATCGATCTCTCTAGTCAATAGGCTTGGGTCTCCTCCCGCGAGAGCGTAAAACGTAGGCAGGAAGTCGTATCCAACTACTGGCTCCCGGCAAACGGAATCCGGCTGCACACCCGGACCCATGACAAAGAACGGAACGCGGATCCCTCCTTCCAGCAGTTGGTGCTTGGCACCGGAAAGCGGATGATTAGGAGGAGTCGCGCTTTGATCTCCACCCGGCACCGTACCCCGACCCCCATTGTCAGTGGTAAAAAAGACATAGGTATCTTCCTTGATACCG
>DKNL01000124.1:0-181 GCA_002474325.1 Opitutales bacterium UBA7389 | reverse complement strand
GGTCTCCCTTTCTGCTCATATTTGTGAAGCAGACTGTCACGGGTTACCACCGAGAGATGCTGGGCATAATAGCTAACTTGCACATAGAAGGGCCGTCCGGCTGCCGATTGCTCGGTCATGAAGTCGATTACTTTACCTGTTACCGAGGGAGTTCGTTTTGGATCTTCGTTATCAATGAAGT
>DKNL01000060.1 GCA_002474325.1 Opitutales bacterium UBA7389 | reverse complement strand
TCCGCGTCACCTTTAGCGAACAAAACGTACCTCAGAGCCCAGGCGATCATGCCGAATAGAAGCATCTTCTTCACTCCCAAACGCACTAGGAAGAAGGGCATCACCAACATGAAAAGGATTTCCGACATCTGGCCGAAAGTCATGCTTCGAACGGGATTGGGCATATCCACCTCGTTTAGAAAGAGGTTCGTGAAGTTGTAGTAGAAAGCCAGCGGTATGCAGATCAAAAGCGAGCCTAGAACGAATACGAGGAAAGAGCGATCCTTCATCAAGCTAAGGGCCTCCAAGTTCAGAATATCGCGAATAGTGGCCTTCTCTCCGACTGATTTCGGGGGAGTCTTTGGCAAGAAAAAGGCATAAATGCCTAGCAATCCTGATGCTGCAGCGGCGATCTTCATGGGTACTGAAGTGTCTTCGATCCCGAACATTCCCACAAAAAACCCGGCCGCGATCCAGCCGATCGTCCCTAGCACTCGAATACCAGGAAACTGCTTCGCCGTGTCCTCCATCTGGGCGAAGGAAATCGAGTTCACCAGGGCCAGTGTTGGATTGTAGCACAGAGCATAAGCGAACAGTATCCAGAACAGGCCAGCAGCATCCGTTACCGAGGCGCTCATGAAGAGTATCGCTCCACCCACCAAATGGCACACCGCAAGAACACGCTCGGAATTGAAAAACCGGTCCGCGACCATCCCTACGAAGAACGGGGCAATCAAAGCTCCCCAAGGCATCGTGCTATAGGCCGCGCCAATTTGAACACCATCGAAGGCCATTCCATTGAGGTACGTTCCCAGAGTTACGAACCAGGCTCCCCAGATGAAAAACTGGAGAAACATCATTACCGAAAGCTGTAGTCGAATCGAGGTAGGCATAATTTAAACGTTAGGGTGTCAACGGTATGCAGATCATGCAGGTTTTCCATACGCTGTCTAGATCGTATCTAGGTGAGCAAAGAAACCCATATTACGAAGACCAAAAGGTACGATCAATGAGCTTTAGACGGGAGTCCACAGCTGCCGCTAATTGAGAATATTTGGAGGGGGCTCAGCGAGCCCTCTCTAACTTATTACACAATCTGAAGCTCCGCTTACGCTAGGGCTTTTTCCAAGGCTTGATCGATGTCGGCTAGGATATCGTCCATGTGTTCGATTCCGACCGACAAACGAACGAGCTCAGGAGCAATTCCCCCGGCCCGCTGCGCTTCCTCAGAAAGCTGACTATGAGTAGTCGTCGCCGGGTGAATAGCCAAGCTTTTGGCGTCACCGACATTGGCTAAATGGCTAAACAGCTCTAGCGAATCAATGAACTTCGACCCTGCATCGGCCCCGCCTTTGATTCCGAAGATCACCATAGCCCCTCCTTTACCATCTAGATACTTATCGGCCAGAGTGCCGCTTTTCTCGTCATTAAGACCCGGATATCGGACCCATTCGATTCCGGCCTTGCCGCTCAGATGCTCCGCAACTGCCTTAGCATTAGAGCAGTGGCGTTCCATACGAAGAGGCAGCGTCTCAATACCTTGCAAGAATATCCAAGCGTTATCCGGGGACAAGCAGGCGCCTAAGTTACGCAAGGGAACTGTTCGCATTCTCAAAATAAAGGCAAGCGGCGCCAGTGGTTCGGGCAGATCGTGACCCCAACGCAAGCCGTGATAAGAAGAGTCTGGCTCGTCATAGAGGGCGAATTTCCCGTTTGCCCAATTGAATTTGCCGGAATCAACCACCACTCCGCCAATGCCCGTTCCATGGCCGCCAAACCATTTGGTCAACGAATGCACAACAATATCAGCTCCGAACTCGATCGGACGCGTCAAATAAGGCGTAGAGAATGTGGAGTCTACAATAAGCGGCAGGCCATTTTCATGAGCGATTTTGGCGATACCTTCCAAATCCGCGATATCCAATCCTGGATTGCTGACCGTCTCGCAGAAAAGCGCCTTGGTATTTTCGTCGATCGCCTCGGCGAAGTTGGAAGGCTCATTCGGATCAACGAATTTCACGGTAATCCCTAAGTCTGGAAGAATGTCATTAAATTGCGTATACGTACCTCCGTAGAGGTTATTCGCCGAAACGATATTGTCCCCCGCCTTCGCGATATTGATGATCGAATAGAAAATGGCGCTCGTGCCTGAAGACAAAGCCAAGGCAGCCGCTCCGCCCTCCAACTGAGCCACGCGTTGCTCGAGAACGTCCTGAGTCGGATTCATAATTCGAGAGTAGATGTTCCCCAATTCTTTCAGCGCGAAAAGGTTGGCTGCGTGCTCGGTGTCGTTGAAAACGTAAGAAGATGTGCGGTAGACCGGCACGGCACGTGAATTAGTGGTTGGGTCCGACGCTTGACCGGCATGGAGGCATTTCGTTTCGAGTTTCATAGTGCAAGTAGTGGTTAGAGAATTTTCGGTTCTATCCCGAGATAAAATTAAGAAGAAAAGTGTGAGAGAGCGTTCCATTGATTTCCAGCGGAAAACGCTCCAATGAATAGGTTACTTGGCTGGCAAACCATCGATTTCCCGCTAAACATGCCCAGTGAACTCTCGCCCAAAGGGCTCCTGCAAATCCGGAAACCTCCAGTCTCGGCCTGTCTCTATCTTTAAAGCCCATGATGACCTCCTATCAATGGACTATCGTAACCTCACCTACCTTGGATTTCGTGAGCCCGAATAAAGCTCGTATTCAAACAGCCTACACTCAATGGGGCCATTGTAGAACTCGATCTTTCTTGTGGTCTTGAGTCCAATTCGCTTTCCGAGAGAGCGGTTGCCCGTGAATACATAACCCCAATAACCCGGACACTGCTTCTTAAAAAAGTCCCCTATTGCTTGGTAAACAGGAAGAAGTTTCTTCTCCTCGCCCATCCGGTCGCCATATTCCGGATTCAAAATAACCACGCCTGGATCATCAGGCACCTTGGTTTGGCGAAAGTCGCATACCTCGAACTCAATTAGATCAGCCACGCCGGCAAGCTCCGCATTTCGACGAGCAGCTTCGATCGCTTCCGGATCCTGATCTGTAGCGATAATCGGAGCCGAAGCGACAAGGGCTTTTCCCATATCCAATTCCATCTTGATAGCCTCGAATTCCTCAGGTCGATAGCCTACCAGATGCATAAACCCAAAGTTCTCGCGCAACCGGCCGGCAGGCCTCCCCGATGCCTGGATCGCCGCCTCTATGGACAACGTTCCGCTTCCACACATGGGATTGACGAGCGAAAGGCCCGGATGCCAGCGAGCAGCCTTCAAAACGGCAGCCGCGAGATTCTCTCGCATCGGCGCCTTACCAGGGCTTACCCGATAGCCGCGATTGCTAAGCGGTACCCCCGACGTATCCAAATAAATATTAACTTCTTCATCCCTCCAATAGAGGAAAAGCTTGGCTTTATCAGAGTCGTTCCCGGTATCCGGACGCCTCCCCTTTTTTTCTCTAATCCTGTCCACCAAAGCGTCTTTCAAACGCAATCCAGCGAACTTGGTATTCCGAATGGTATCGTTTCTTACCGATGAACCGATTGAAACGTATCCATCGGCCGGAACATAGGCTTCCCATGGTATCCTGACCGCCTGTTTATACAACTGCTGGCCGTCCATAGCTTCAAAATCCGCAATCTTCCAGAGCACTCTAAGCCCCATTCGCAATTGCAGATTGAGCCGCATACAGTCATTTACCGATCCCTTGGCAAAAACGCCAGCGGGTGCAACTCGGACGACTGGGTAGCCTAACTCCTCCAGCTCCTCGCTCAAATAACCAGCACAGGCTTTAGGACAGGTGACTAGAATGTCGCTAACTTGTGAAATATTCCAACAGGGGTTGGCACACGTTTATTGAATACGGGGAATCCTACACTCCCCAACCAGCAAATCACCGCATAGGCGAAAAATCTACCGACTTGAGCATCTGGGATTGAACGCCATTTTTTACCAAGAGTCCGCCTCCAGCTCGCTCTTTGGATCTAGCCGCAGCTTTTTTCCATTCTGGATCGGCTCGGAATCCAGCCCAGGCTTTCTCGTGCACCGCAGCGTCCTTGTACGCCAACAGATAAATCAAGGTTTTCCCGTGTTCATCATGATCAGACATCGGATGCCAGTAAGCGACATTAGTCATGCCGTGCTTATCGAAAATCCCTATCGTATCGTTGGCGAACCGATAATCCAGATGGGGGAGCATTCCTTCCGCAGTCGTGTAGGTCCGCAATTCGAACATACGAGGTTTTTTTGATTTCTTGATTCGCAGTTTAGGCGAGTAATCGGTCAAGGTCAGGAATTTGCTTTCGACTTTAGCCACGAGTTTTCCATTCACCTTCGAAGCGGCAAATGCCTCCTTCCAATCAGGATCCGAAACGAAGCCTTTCCATGAGGCTTTTCTAGAATCACGGCTCGGATAGGAAAGGAAGTAAACGAGGACGTTGTTCGGGTTTTCTGCCGGCACGAAGTAACCGACGTTTTCCATGCCATACTTTTCGAACAGAGCCACCGTGTGGTCCCGAAAACGGGTTAGGAGATCATCTAGCTTACCTTCATTGGCGTAATAAGTCCGCATTTCGAATACGGGACCGTCTTCCGCACCAACCAATGTCAGAGCTGATAGAAGGGCTAGTGGTAATAATAAGCTACGAAAGAATTTCATATTAAACGTCCCCAGAGCGGGTTTTCAGGTTAAGGGTATGGCTAAAGAATGAGCAATTATCTGGTTTCACCAAGCTATAAATGACGCTCTATAGCAAATAGGGAACGGTGACCGGGCCTTCAGGTAATACCGCGACTGGTGCATCCCTGCCAATTCGATTTAACTCGGCCTGCAAGGCCTCATTGATCGATTCCACTGGTATCAAATGAGCCCGACGTAACGACTCCGCATCTATTGATGATTGAACTCCTACGCGGGCTTTTTGGCAAATCAGTGCCTGCAACTGTACTTGCCATTGATCGAAAACCGAGAAACCGGGTTCGTGAATCGCTTTAAGCAAGGCATCGGGAGAATCGTACTCGAACAACATTTTGCGGTAGTTCCCATGTTCTGGAAATCCGTCACGGCACTCGGAAGCTAAGAGAATCAGACCTCCCTCTTTCACGATTTGGGCCGCAGCCGACATTCCCTTGACAGCTTGATAGAGATTTTGATCCAAAGGGAATCCATTGTTGCTGGTCACCACAATTGGAAATGTCTCCTGGCAGCCAACCATTGCGCTTCCCCTGACATAGGAGCAACCCGCCTCGTGGGCCTCAATCGGATGGCCACAAAAGTAGCGCGTGATTTCCCGGTCTCGGTTCAGCGTCACGTTGACTAAGAAGTCCGCTTCTATGCTTTGTCCACCCGCTCGCACATGCTCCTGCGTTGGGTTATTCCGCAAATTTCCCCAAGTGCTCAAGGGATCGCCAATAACTCCGGCGCTGTGATATCGCATGATCGAGTCAATACCGGCCACTCCAGGAAAGGCGGCCTTGTAGCCCCCCGAGAATCCCGCCATGAAATGAGGTTCGATAAATCCTAACAATATTCGCCTATCAGCCTCAACGTATTCACGGTTCAGATATACGGGATATCCGAATCGGGAATCTCCAACATGTTCCAGGGTGTTCGGGTCGTGGGCATCGTGATTCAAAATGCGATAGTTTTCGTAAATCTCGCTTCCCACCATTCGCTCGAGCTCTTTCGGAGAGTTTCCCCGATGCGAACCCGTTCCATTGATAATTACCACGTTTTTATTCGGAATGTAGGATAAGTACTCGAAAAGCCATGACAACACTCTGTCGCTCGGGAATGGGCGAGTGGCATCCGGAATGCACACCGCCAATCGATCCGTGGGCTGTACAACCTCAGACAAGGGGGGCGATCCGATAGGACTGGAGCAGGCCACTTTAAATCCGGATTGCTCGTCTGCCAACCCCCTAATGAAGCGTGGTTCGACGATCGTAGCATTCACGCTGTCGAGATCGAGCTCGATGTGACTTTCACCGTAAGGGATCTGCATAGACATTAAGCCGAAAAAATACGGGAGCCTAGAGTATTTGGAAATAAAAAAGCCTGCCCTTTATGGGCAGGCCGAAAATTATTGTATCCAAGTAATCAACCCCAGACTAATCGTCCTCGGGCTTATACTTGTCGTGACCGTGCTTGCGGGCGTCGTTGATCTTTCCTACGATTTCTTCTGCTTTCACGTTATCTCCCGCTTTCAAAGCAGCTTCCAAATCGCCAATCAACCCGACAGTGTTTTTCATCGCCTTCTGGTAGCCGGCCATAAATTTTTTCTTTTCCGCTCCCGACATCTCTTTGGCGAGGATGGGGGTCATATCAACCGACTTTTGAGCAGCTTTTTTGACTTTCGCCATGAACTCGAGAGTTGAGTCGTTCTTGGCTGGATCTTTGATCTGACGCCGAATTGAGCGCCAAGCCTTGTTCATTGCGCTCATTTGATCTTCGAGTGCAGTGTGATCGTGGTCACCGCCTTCATGGGAAGCGGCTTGGATAGAAGGCAGCGAGGCTATCGCCAAGGCCAAGGTAACAATAAGGGATCGTTTTTTCATAAAATGGATTTTGCTAAGGTTACTAGATCAACTCGGAAATTGGACGATGAGTTGCCGCTCGATGTCAATTCGGTTTTGAATTCTGCCG
>DKNL01000122.1 GCA_002474325.1 Opitutales bacterium UBA7389 | reverse complement strand
TATGATGAACATTGGGCGTGGCAAACGCCTGAGAAGAAACCACTACCAAAGCATTCTAAACATCCAGTAGATGCTTTCATAATCGATCGTTTGGCAAAGGAGGGATTAGTGCCATCCGCACAGGCAGATCCGTATACGCTCGCCAGGCGTCTATACTTGGACCTAATAGGCCTGCCCCCTACTCCAACGGAAATCGAGTCCTTTGTATCGGATTTCCAGCGAGATTCATCAAGCGCCGTGGAAGCTCTTATTGACGACTTGATGTCAAGGCCATCCTTTGGCGAGAAATGGGCTCGTCATTGGTTGGACGTCGCCCGATACGCCGACTCCAATGGCTATGAAAAGGACAAGCCGCGCGATCAATGGATTTATCGAAATTGGGTTATTGATGCTCTCAATGAAGACATGCCCTACGATCAATTCCTCGTTGAACAGCTAGCGGGCGATCTTATACCGGATCGAACTCAGGACCAACTCGTGGCAACCGGATTCATGCGCAACGGCATGATCAACGAAGAGGGCGCCATTGTCGTAGAACAATTCCGCGTCGATGGAATCTTCGATCGGATGGACACGTTCGGCAAAACCGCCCTAGGCTTAACCTTGCGCTGCGCGCAATGCCACACGCATAAATACGATCCCATCACTCACGAAGAATACTACCGCTTGTTTGCATTCTTCAACGAGACGCACGAAGCGAAATCCTGGGTCTATTCCGATGATCAATTAGACCAAATCGAATCTATCCGCGAGCAGGTCACAAAATCGGAAGAGGAAGCAAAACAGAGAATTCCGAATTGGAAATCGGAGTTCTCCGATTGGCTAAAAGGCGAAACCGAAGCTGAAGCGGCTTGGAAAGTCTGGGACACCAATTTCCAGGATTGGCACGGCGGTCTGAACCATCCAGTCGAACTGCCGGACCATAGCATTCTAACTTTAGGGCACCCTACGACTAACGGCTATTCAGTAACTGAGGGCGTATCCAACTTGCCAATATTGACGGGAATCCGCCTCGAAGCCCTTAACCACCCGGACCAGCCGTTCCGAGGACCGGGTCGCAGTTACTGGGGAACGTTTGCGGTTAGCGAGTTCAAACTATTCCGCAAGTGGCCCGGAGAAGAAGACTGGACTCAGGTCGAGTTGACGGACGCGAGTGCCGATTTCGAGATGGAAGAAGTTTTCATGCGAGACTATTTCTTTCACAAGGATCACGACAAAAAAGAGAAACGGACCATCGGACCCGCTAGCTTTCTCATCGATGACGATGAACGGACCGCTTGGGCGCCAGATCGCGGGCCCATTCTTAGGCATTCGGCATACGCCGCGGTCATGCGCTTGAAGGAGCCTTTGGCGATGCCCGAAGGAGGCCAACTGCGAGTAGAGATGGTCCAGAGCCACGGAGGTAGCAATAATGGACGAGACAATCAGCAACTTGGGCGCTATCGTTTTTCCCTTACAGGCGCGAAAAATCCCTTAGCTCCGAATTACGCGTTCGACGCTTCTCTAGCCCTCAATCTAAAGGATTCAAAACGCTCCCAAAAACAAAATCGAGCCTTGTTTAGAGCCTGGCTTAAAAGTCGAGAAACATCCACGAATATCCTGTCCGAGATAGAAGAACTTGAAGCGGGATTTCCGGAGGCTGAAACAAGCGTGCTCCACACAATGGAGGCCACTTCCGAGTTTCCTCGCGTCACCCACCTGCTTGATCGTGGCGCTTGGGACAATCCTAAGCACGAAGTGGAACGAGGGACTCCATCGATCTTGAACGCCTTCGCCCAAAAGGATCCTTCGCGACTGGATTTGGCGTCTTGGGTCACCAGCGACGAAGCTCCTCTGACGGCCAGGGTGCAGACGAACCGAATTTGGCAGTCCATTTTTGGGGAAGGCATCGTTCAGACGCCCGAGGACTGGGGATCGCGTACACCACGTCCGGAATACATAGAGCTTCTCGACTGGCTTTCCGTAGATTTCCGAGAGAAAGGATGGAGCCAGAAGTCCCTGATCAAAACGATCCTCACTAG
Source organism: Opitutales bacterium UBA7389 (assembly GCA_002474325.1). GTDB lineage: Bacteria > Verrucomicrobiota > Verrucomicrobiia > Opitutales > Opitutaceae > Pelagisphaera. The sequence goes on along the minus strand of DKNL01000122.1, from coordinate 7,915 downwards.
CAAGACCTACCAGCAGGATTCGTCTGTATCCGCCGAGTTAAAGGAATTGGATCCGAATAATCGCTTGATCGCTAGGGGGCCGCGTTTTCGGACGGAAGCCGAAGTCTTGCGAGACATTGCATTATCGGCTGCAGGCTTGCTGACCGAGCAGATTGGAGGCCCAAGCGTATTCCCACCCGTCCCCGAATCGGTGATCAAATACAATTACGTTGTTCCCGACTATTGGTATCCGGCCGAGGACGAAAGTAGATATCGGCGCTCACTATATATGTTTAGAAAGAGGTCTATGCCTGACCCTGTTTTGAGCAGTTTTGATGCCCCCAATGCAGACGAATCCTGCGCGGGCCGCGTCCGTACTAATACACCACTCTCAGCTCTCGCATCTCTAAATGAGACTATCTTCGTTGAAGCCTCGCAAGCGTTGGCTCAGCGGATACTAAAAGAAGGTGGAAATTCCAACAAAGAGCGAGCCAACTATGGTTATCTGCTTACCACCGGTCGGCCCGCCAATGCCTTTGAAGCGAGGGAGATCGCAAACTTAGTCGAGTCCCAGAATGATAGGCTTTCGGAAGGCTGGCTCGATATTCGCAAAATCGCTTTCAAGGATTCGGAAACGATACCCGAATTGCCTAATGAAGTTACTCCGAAGGATGCAGCAGCCTGGACAATCGCGTCACGCGTTCTCCTAAATCTGGATGAAACTCTAACTAAGAATTAGTACGATTGAAAACGTCATGAAAAACGAAATACAACAGGAATTTGGAAAGCTTAATACTCGACGTTGGTTTTTGCAGCGGTGCGGAGTGGGCATGGCCGGCATGGCACTAAACTCGATGTTGATGAGGGATAGTTTTTCAGCGGAAATACCGGATTCGGTAACTCCCAGAGCACCTCATTTCGCTCCCACAGCCAAACGCATCATCTACATTTTTATGGCAGGAGCCCCGAGCCACCTAGACCTATTTGACTACAAGCCGGAACTGCTAAAGCGGGATGGCCAGCTTCCTCCTCCCAGTCTTCTCAAAGACTACCGGGCAGCCTTCATCGACCCCAACTCAGCCCTATATGGAACTGAATTCAAGTTCAACAAGCAGGGTCAATCCGGCTATGAAATTAGCGAGCTGCTTCCTCACATCGCCAAGCATGTAGATGATATCTGCTTTATCCGATCAATGCACACCAATGAGGTTAACCACGCCCCGGCTCAGATATTCATGAATACGGGTCACCAGCAGTTCGGGAGGCCGAGTCTGGGTAGTTGGACCCTGTATGGACTCGGAAGCGAATCGGAAGATCTGCCCGGATATGTCGTACTCACTAGTGCCAAAGGAACGAGCGGAGGAGCGAGTAACTATGGGTGCGGCTTCTTGCCTACCATTTTCAACGGAGTTCCTTTCAGAGGGACAGGCGACCCGATTCTCTACCTCTCCAATCCCGATGGGTACGATGATAAGGCCCAACGAGATTCTTTAGACGTCCTCAAGCGACTGAACGAGGAAACCCTCGCTCGAACTGCCGACCCGCAGACAGCGGCGAGAATTCAATCCTATGAATCAGCGTATCGCCTGCAATCCAGTGCTCCCGAGCTCATGGACCTGAGTAAGGAATCCCAGGCCACTATGGATGCCTATAAAATCAAGGATCCAAATGAGTCTAACTTTGCCAGGAATTGCCTGCTGGCGAGGCGTTTACTGGAAAGGGATGTGCGATTTGTTCAACTCTTCCACGAAGCTTGGGATCAGCATAGCGACCTCGTCAATGCCCACACAAAGAACTGCCGGGATACCGATCAACCCGTTGCCGCACTCCTGCAAGATCTGAAAGACCGAGATATGTTGAAGGATACTCTGGTCATTTGGGGAGGCGAATTCGGACGAACTCCTATGACTCAAAATCCCGGCGACGAAAATGGTCGGGATCATCACAATCAAGCGTTCACCATCTGGATGGCTGGTGGTGGCGTGAAAGCGGGATTCACTTATGGGGCAACAGATGAACTAGGATTCAACATAGTTGAAAATCCAATACATGTGCACGATCTAAACGCCACAATCCTGCATATGCTGGGATTCGACCACGAGCGATTGACCCACCGATTCCAAGGAAGGGACTATCGATTGACCGATGTCCACGGTAAAGTCGTTAAGGACATACTTGCCTAAACGACAGAAACCGAAGCATTTTCTATCAAGGAGCAATCCTGCTTGAAGCGGTCGTGTTGTGATTGGCCGGAGCCACTTTCAGGGCTTTAGAAGTCGTATTGTAGCGGGATGAATTGTAGTCGCGGACCCGTGCCTGGGTCGTCTCTAAACCTCTTTAGGTGATTGTAAGGACCTCGTTCTTTCCTGCTTTTCGAACGGATTGGATTTTTAGTCCTTTAAAGTGATAAAGTACCCCTTTTCGGAAAGGGTTAATTCCGTTGGAAATCCGCTTCCTGTCTCGCAAGCTGGATATCAACAATCTATTTTCTCGACGCCTGATAGAGCCAACGGCTCTTGACACGCTCGAATTCCTCGGCAAATCGTCCTCCAGAAAAAACGATCTCCAACAATACATGGCTAAAGAACCCGTAGAAACAATCGATTCCACAAAGCCTCAAACGCTCTACCAAGCTTGGACCGGCGCGATGGAAAGCCGTGACATCGACCGCGTCCTCGATCTATACGACCGCAATGATTCAGCCCTTTGGGGAACGCTGGCCAACGAACTGAAAATCGGTCGAGACGCCATCAGAACCTACTTCGACAGCTTTCTGGATCGTAGTTCATTGGCCATCGAAACGCTCAATATTTTTTATCGACAGCCCAGCAAAACGATAGTCCTCGCGAACGGAGCCTACGCATTTAGACTTGGAGGACTTTCAGAGTCTGACCCGATCACTAAAATACAAGCCAGATTTTCCTTTGTATTCAGAAAATCCATAGATTGCGAAGACTGGAAGATCCTCGATCATCACTCGTCGAAGTTCCCCGGGTAGCGGAAATTCGTTAAGCCTCCTGCTTCGCCAATACCAAAGTCAGGCGGCAGGTGTAGGCGCTACAGAAAAGGTGCTTACAATCAATCGCGGGCCCATAGTAGGTAGGATTCTCAGGGTTTCCGCTAAGAAATAAGTGCCGAATATAGCGCCATTTATCAAAAAGAATCCGAGCGGGACATCAACCGATCCGTTCCAGCCGAACTGCTTGATCGTTCGATACAGACACTGCGGCAAGGCTGACGGAAGGAAGATCGAAATGCAACTTATGATACCCTGGGTAACGCCAACTTGAACAATGGCTAAAAATCCAAAATCCCAATTGATGCATACCCCCCCTAGGAGATGAAGAATGCCGATGCCAAAGGGGCCATAATGCTCCCGCTTTTGAAATCCTTTGAGTATGTCGCTCTTTGACATCATAGCTATTCAGGCATGCGGCATGCCAGTTTTCCCCAAAGTAAATAAAGTGAAGCAGCGGTAGCACAGCCCTAACAATCAAGCGTTTACAACCACAGGTGAATAGAATACCGCCATGGGCCAGAACCTCCAGCCGATCTATCGGTGCCAGAAAGAATTGAGTAATCGGCTTCTTCGATAGTCGGCCAAGCTATAAAGCATCCAGACGGCAAAAACAACGAGCCCTAGAACCAAATAAAGCACTGAACCTTTACCATTGGGCTGGCTACTCGGTGATGGCCACTACCTTTATTAGTTCAGTCTTTTCCTCGCCATTCTGCTGAAATACGACTTCCACGGTATCTCTAGGATTCTTGTCATCGAAAACATTATACATATCATCGTAGTTGGCGATTCGATCGCCATCTATGGAAACGATGATATCTCCCAGCACGATGCGTCCATACTGATCGAAAGTCGTCCCCCGAATCCCAGCTTCATCCGCTGGCGAACCCTCATACACCTGTTTCACAAGAACGCCTTCGGCTCTAAAGCGTTTCGCTATGTGGTCCTCGAATATGACGACTCCGATACCGGACTGAACGGATTGACCATATTGAATAATCTGATTCACAATGCGATTGATCGTGTTTGAGGGCACAGCAAAGCCAATGCCGGTTGAACCCCTTAAGATCGATGTATTCATCCCAATTAGTTGGCCGCGGCTATCTAGGAGAGGACCACCAGAATTGCCAATATTGATCGGGGCATCCGTTTGAATCATGTCGCGAATAGTGACACCTTCCATCACTGATGGCATGCTTCTACCTAGAGCAGAGACCGTTCCCACAGTTAGCGTATGGTCCAAACCGTAGGGATTGCCTATCGCTATCGCCTTTTGGCCTACGAGCAACTCTGCGGAGTTCGCCACTTTTTCTTCGAATGGGGTAACGTTGGTGCTTCGCAAATCGATTTTTAGCACGGCTAAATCTTTTCTCGGCTCAACCCCAATTGCCTGGGCAACATAAGTGTTACCGTCGATCAATGTAACTGCAATTCTCGTTGCCCCCTGGACGACGTGAAAATTCGTCACTATATGGCCCGACCGATCCCAGAGAAATCCCGATCCGGATCCCGCTTGATACTCAGTAACATTGAAGGAGAATAAATTCCTTCGACTTTGTAGGTTATGTACAAATACAACTGATGGGGAAGTTTCTTGAAAAACCTCTATCGTGTTTCGCTCGTAGGCTAGTAAATCATTAGAAGGCTCCACGATTCGTAAACCAGTCGTCGACTCGGATGCTCCATTGCCACCCCAAAAGTGCTTGTAGATCACGCTAATAGCGAACAACGCGAAGGCGGCTACGACAAAGGTGTAGACAAATCGCAATAAGCTGTTTCCCTGAATCATCGGCTCGTCTTTAATTCTCTATGCATCAACAACGCGCCGAACCAATCAAGTCAATGTAACAGATGGCGTCGGGCCACTAAAACACCATCTGTTCATCGAATAGCCCTTAAGAAAATTCTCAAAGCTATAAAGTTGAGATTGCCGTTCAGTTACTCTAACCTTCCTAAAAATGCCCAATACTGAAGATAGATTCGATACGGCGCTTAGCAGCCTAAAAAAGGAACGGCTGCGAATAACCGAGCCGAGAAAGGCTTTGCTTCAACTAATGGCAGATCAATCCAAGCCCTATTCCGCCGAGGAGCTCCATGAGATGCTTGGCTCTAGCTCGTTCGATCTTGTCACAGTCTATCGAAATTTGGAAGCATTCGAGAAGGCGGGAATCGTTAATCGTATACCCACCGAGTCGGGCAAAGGCCTCTTTGAAATTAATGCCGAGCAGCATCATTATCATCACATAATCTGCCGCAAGTGCCACAAGACCGAAAAATTGGATACATGCGAAGTAAAGAAGCTGGAAAAGCTCGCCTCGGATCTAGGATATTCGGAGATCACCCACGTACTCGAGCTTTACGGCGTTTGCGAAACCTGCCGCTAGGTCATATTAATGATCTTGTCGAAATAGCCCTTGTAAAAGCCAACTAATTTGAGGGCAACCAAGGCGGCCACCATCTAAAAGAGTAATTGAGGGTAAATACTAATGCAGTCGGCCCCTCCTCACTTCAACAGCTAAAGTGGGCAATCGAATCAGGCTTTATTGGCCTGACCGTAGTAAGCATTGGAGCCGTGCTTCCTCAAATAATGCTTGTTTAGCTGGGCCTGAGAGAGTGGAGCTGTTTCGGGATTCAAAGCCAGAGTCTTAATCGCCATTTCTGCAATGACCTCCAAAGCAAACGCGGTCTCGACTGCCTTTTTTCCTGAAGAACCCCAAACGAACGGGGCGTGCCCATGGAAAAGTGCCCCGTTAATTTCATTCTCGTTCAAGTCTTCGAATAATTCTACAATCACATTCGCCGTCTCCCATTCGTAATGACGCTTAATTTCGTCTTTTGAAATAGGTCGAGTCACTGGGACTTCGCCATAAAAAAAATCTGCATGCGTTGTCCCAAAACATGGAATCGCCATTCCCGCCTGGGCGAAGGCTGTGGCATTCCTAGAGTGAGTGTGCACTACGGAATTGATGCCACCAAACGCCTGGTAAAGTCGTAAATGCGTAGGCGAATCGGAAGACGGCCTCATAGATCCTTCGAGTTTCGCCGCCTCTAGATCCAGATTTCCCTCGCTATCCAGAGTCGCGTCCAACCTAAGCACGACGATATCCTCCGGTTTAAGAACACCATAATCCACGCCACTAGGCTTAATCGCCATCGCCTCACGGTCTTGATCCACTATGGATACATTCCCAAACGTCAGGTCGACGATTCCCAGATTCGGCAACTCCTTATTGGCTTCGCAGCACTCTTCCTTCAATGACGTATATATACTCATGAAATAATGATTTTTCAGATCACCCGCTAGGAGTCTATCGATCGGGTTCTCTCCTTGATGGAGAGAAGCTTTTTCATAACGCCGCCCATGTCCCCTTCCGAAACTCCTCCGAAGGCGTCATGTAATTCCTTATACAGTTTGAAGAGCTCATTATAAGTGGCTTGAGCGGCAGGATTCGGCTTGAAACTGGCATCTTTCAATCGCGTTATTTTCGTCTGGGCTGTTTCAAAATCATCGTAACCGCCAATCGACGAGCCCGCTAAAACCGCTGCTGAGACTGCCGATCCCAGAGCGCAAGTTTGCGAGCTGCCGGAAACGAGCATTTCACGCCCTGTTATGTCGGCGTAAATTTGCATCAGCATCGGATTCTTTTCCGCGATCCCGCCCGCGCACACAACGCGGCTTACGGGCACCCCATATTCTTCGATTCGCTCGAGAATCATCCTGGCCCCAAATGCGGTTGCCTCAATCAGGGTTCGGTATATTTCAGATTGCGTGGTATGTAGCGTCTGCCCAAGCAATAGCCCACCGAGCAATGGATCCACCAGTATGGTCCGGTTGCCGTTGTTCCAATCGAGAGCCAGTAGCCCCGATTCACCGGGAGCGAGCTTGTCAGCCTCAGCTGTCAAGGAAGCGTGAGTATCTGCATCTCCCTTACAGACGGAATTGACAAACCATGCGAATATATCGCCAACTGCCGACTGCCCAGCTTCTATACCGTAGTAGCCAGGAAGAATTGCCCCTTTGACGATGCCGCAAATACCGGGAATGTCGGTAACTTCTTTATCGGCTCGCACGACGGCACAATCGCATGTCGAAGTCCCTATGACCTTGATCAAAGTTCCTTCGTCGACACCGGCCCCTACTGCCCCGTAGTGAACATCGAATTCTCCTATCGCGATCACGATTCCTTCCGGTAGCCCTAATCGTTCTGCCCATTCAGGGCAAAGTTCGCCCGCTTTCTCGCTGGCATCATAAGCTTTCTCGTACAACCGATCCCGGAGCTCAGCCAGTTTAGGATCCAGCATCGTCAAAAATTCCTTATCCGGCAATCCACCCCATTCATCTGCATAAAAAGCTTTATGCCCAGCTGCGCAAACTCCTCGCTTAACGTCTTTTGGATCCGTCAATCCGGCCAAGACTGCCGGAATCCAATCGCAGAGCTCCACCCAACTGTAGGCAGCTTCGAAAACTTCCGAATCGACTTTCAAGCAATGCCAGATTTTCGACCAAAACCACTCGGACGAATAAGTATTGCCGCACTTCGCTAGGTATTGGGGTCGATGTTCGCGGCCCAACTCCGTAATCGTCGCCGCTTCTTCTGCACTCGTATGGTCTTTCCAAAGCCAGCATTCGGCCGCCAATCGTCCTTGAAAATCCGGTAACATTGCCAAGGCTTGATTCGACGCATCAACAGGGATAGGACTCGATCCCGTAGAATCCACTCCAATTCCGATAACCTTCTTAGGTGAAAACTCGTTATCCGATTGCCCCGCTTCAGCGATTGCATGTCTTGTGGCTGATTCTAAACCCGCGATATAGTCACCCGGATGTTGGCGGGCAAGATTGTGATCGCTCGGATCCAAAAGGATTCCCTGTTCTCCCGATGGATATTCAAAAACCGAAGATCCTACCTCCATCCC
>DKNL01000143.1 GCA_002474325.1 Opitutales bacterium UBA7389 | reverse complement strand
TTCAATCGCCCACCTGGGTGTCCATGCAAGAACAAGGGCTCGAGCTTTACGGCAAGCGAACGCCAGACAGCTTGCTACATCGCGCGCGAATCGAAATGTACGAACTAAAGGCGGATCCACATGAGACCAACAATCTAGCTGACGACCCCAAGAAACGCTCCACTCGGGAACGTCTCGAGCAGCAATTGAGAGAGTTCCAATTGGAGACAGGGGATCCTTGGGCAATCAAATGGGAACGGGAATAAGGAACTCAAGATGCCGCATTTCCTAAAACCAATCTCACTTCCGCTTCTCGCTCTCCTACTCTCCGCATGCGGGACAAGGGACGGGCTTCAGTTTACAGTCGCCCCGACGCTGGAACCAAATTATACGTACAACGAATCGGCTGGAAATCTAAGATCGATCTAACGGAGTTGAATTCCGTCCAGGTCGACCCTACTGCAATGAGCAAATCCATTCGACTTTTTGGCAATGGTGGGCTTTTTTGCTTCGCTGGAATATTCCGGAATCACAAGCTCGGTCGTTATAGGGCCTTCGCTACGAGTCCAAAAAACTCCGTGATTCTGCGATGCCCAAATCGAACCATCATCGTTACCCCAGAAAATCCAGACGGATTCGCTGAGATGGTTCGAAACAAAATAGAGCTTAATTAAACGAGAGGGTCTATTTAATGGAGCGAATCGAAAGTCTTGAAAGTCTCCTCATTGGCTTGGGAATCACCAGCGTTATCCTATTCCTCGGTTCGGTCATCCTCATACCTCTAATTATCGCCTATCTTCCCAAGGACTATTTCACTCGCACGATCAAGCCCTTCAACCAGCTCAATCCTTTGCACATGATGGGGCGAGTCGCGAAAAACCTAATCGGCACCCTATTTCTGCTCTCCGGGCTCATCATGCTTTTCATTCCTGGGCAAGGGATTCTAACCATACTTCTCGGCTTGAGTTTGATAGACTTCACAGGCAAGCGACACCTCGAGACTCGTATACTCAATTCTCCCAAGGCTTACCGTTTGATTGAATGGTGCCGGAGCATGTCTGGCCGTGAACCACTGATTATTCCCGGGCGAGTGGAATAGCTAACGCGTTCTTGAAACTACAGCGAGTCTGATCAACCTGATTCAGCGTCAGAATGCAACTGCCTGCCTTGGCGAAGCTCCAAGTGAAGACGGGCCCCGACGCGCTTGTCAAACCAAGATTGACGCGAAAACCTAGTCCCAAGATAATCAACCCACTACCTTTTCGCTCGCAAGCCAAGCTATCACTGTTTTGGGATGAGCCGCATGCAAACAATTCAGCTAGAAACGCCCGGTAAATTCCGTGTCATTGAAGAAAGTGTACCCCAGAAAGGTCACGGGGAAGCTCTCGTGGGCATCCGAAGCATCGGCGTATGCGGTACCGATATTCACGCCTTCCATGGTCGACAACCGTTTTTTGAATATCCTCGTATTCTCGGACATGAACTCGGCATCGAGATCCTCGAGATCGATGAAAATGATCTCGGCCTAAAAATCGGCGACAAATGCTCTGTCGAGCCGTATCTAAATAATCCCGCTACACCCGCATCTCGTTTAGGAAAGAGCAATTGCTGCGAAGAACTTGAAGTTCTAGGCGTTCATATCGACGGAGGCATGCGACCACTGCTTTCCTTGCCGATCCATAAACTCCATAAGGCAAATGATCTTAACTTTGATCAGCTCGCGCTGATCGAGACCATTTGTATCGGGGCTCATGGCATCGAAAGATCCCAACTAACTCCAGACGAAACGATACTTATCTTTGGAAGTGGCCCCATCGGGCTAGGAGCGATCCAATCCGCACAATCCGTCGGGGCACGAGTTATCGTAGCGGATATCAATCAAGATCGACTGGATTTTTGCCGGTATACCATAAAGGTGGCCCACACTCTGAAAGCCGATGAAGCCGACTTCGAGGACCAATTGCGGTCCCTTTGCAACGGGGACCTTCCTCAAGTCGTTCTCGACGCTACCGGAAATCGCCAATCCATGCAAAGGACGTTCTCTCTGACCGCTCATGGAGGCAGGATCGTTTTCCTCGGCCTTTTAATGGGAGAGATCACTTTCGACGACCCAAATTTCCACCGTCGCGAATTATCTGTTCTTGCCAGCCGTAACGCTACGCCGGATACATTTAAATCAGTGATCAATGCGGTATCCAGTGGATCCATCTATACCAAGCCCTGGGTTACTCACCATATGGAGCTGCTCGAAGTTCCCGAAAAATTCGAGGAGACCATCAAACAACCAGGCTTAATCAAGGCCGTGATCCACGTAGGCTAATAGCGAGGCTTTCGAATAATTGAGTCCGGCAGAGACGCATACTCGCTATGCTGATCCCAAGGCCGAGAATGGCAAATAGCAAATTCGCGTTTACAGATGTTCCGAACTTCTAAAATATCTCACAACTCTTTGCATTAAGCCTTAAACCTTATTTTTCAGAATCTTCATGCTCATAGGTATCTCTCCAATAATCGGTCCTGAACTTCTCGATACTCTTTACCGTATGGGCCACGGCGATGAGATCGTCTTAGCTGATGCCCACTTTCCTGGCGAAAGCCTCGGTAGACGAGTCGTGCGGGCCGACGGTTTGGAGATTGCTCCGCTGCTCAAGGGAATTGCTCCCCTTTTTATCCTAGATCAATACGTCGACAATCCAGCAGCAATGATGGCTCCATTTCAAGGCGATATGCTAGATTCTGG
>DKNL01000262.1 GCA_002474325.1 Opitutales bacterium UBA7389 | reverse complement strand
GGATTTAGCCAATCGCGATGAGGCTTTCGGCTATGCAGATCGATTTGACGAGAAATACGACTTGGTAAGGACGTACCGAAAAGGGAAATACAAGTATATTCGCAACTACCAGCCATTCAATTACGATGGCCTTTTCAATGAGTATCGCTACCGCATGCTGGCATACGAGGAGTGGAGGGATATGTATCACGCTGGCAAGTTGAACGCCGCCCAACGCCAGTTTTTCGAGGCCCGCCCGGTAGAGGCTCTATACGATATCGAAAGGGATCCTCATGAAATAAATGACCTAAGTGACAAGCCGGAAAACGCAGATGTATTGAAGGATCTGCGTCGACGATTGGCCCGCAAAGTCAAATCATTGCCTGATCTGAGCTTTCTTCCGGAACCGGTGATGCTTGCCGAGGCTATGGACAATCCAGTTGAATATGGCCAAGCGAATCGGAAGCGTATCCAGAAACTGGTGGAAGTTGCGGATTTGAGTCTATTGCCATTTTCGAAAGCTAGGGGCAAAATAGTAAGGGTTCTATCTTCGAAGGATCCGGCCGCTCGCTATTGGGCGTTGATTGCGTGTAGCTCGTTCGGGAAAGAGGCTAGCGAGTTCGAAGAAACCGCGAAAGCGATGGCCAGAACGGATGAAGACAATCTGGTCCGTGTTCGGGCGGCCGAGTTTCTCGCTCTGGTTGGAGCGGCTGGCCCGCAAGAAACCATCTACCAGGCCTTGAAAGCCGCAAAGACCGAAGTCGAAGCCAATTTGATTTTGAATACTGTGACACTGTTGAAGGACGGTGAACCCGGATACCCATTCGATATCGATCCGGAATGGTTCGATGAGGATTGGAGAGTGGAGGAGCGTTCGAACGTTAATCGCCGGCTTGGTTACTTCAGGATGGGGAAATAAAGGGGTCAATAAGCTATAGACGCGACCGCCGATAGCGTCTAAAATTGGGAATATTTGTCGACGGTTTTTGTTACGTTGCTGGCTTTGGACTCGGTCGAACTAAGTTCAGCCGCTACTTTTCAGAAGGTATGGCAATTTGTTTCGAAATCAGAATCGGAGGATCGAGCCGACCTTCCCCGCCATTTTGAAATAGGCGTTATAGATTTTAGGAGGGCGGGTCCCGTCGTCCGATAAACTTTTGCCTCAATCCTCGAAACCGAGCTTCTTTAGTTTCGGGTGGATGACGTAGCGGCAATAAGCCTCGTTTTTATTCAGTTCGTAATATTCCTGATGGTAGCCCTCGGCGGGATAAAACGCTTCAATTCCAGTGACCTCGGTTACAATGGGATCCGGGTACCTCTTTGCTGCTGCGAGCTTTGCGATAGACGCTTCGGCAATTCGTTTTTGCTTATCGCTGTTATAGTAAATAGCTGACCGATACTGCGTGCCTACGTCCGCGCCTTGACGGTTGAGAGTGGTCGGATCATGCATCAGCCAAAATATATCCAGAAGTTCCTCCAAGCTTGTCACCTCGGGATCGAAGCTTATTTTGGCGACTTCCGCGTGACCCGTTTCTCCCGTCACGACTTGTCGATAGGTGGGATTTTTGACGTGTCCTCCCATATATCCGGATACGGCGCTCTTTACGCCCTCCACACGTTGCATGACGGCCTCTGTGCACCAGAAGCAACCGGCTCCCAAAGTTATCGATTCCAAATTAGATTCCTCCGGCTTCAGCGATTCGTTGCTCATCCCCATCGATAGTAATGCCGTAATGGCGAAGGCAACTCCTGTTAGTCGAATTTTCACGTTTATCCTAACGCGCAGCCAGTTCATTAGGTTGCAGTGAGCTTGCGAAAGTGGGTTGATGGAGATTGAGAAGGCATTGCCCAAGCCAAAGATTCGGTGAGACAAAAGATTTATCGCAAAAAACTTGCTGGAGGCACGCAAGTAACTTGCATTAGTTGTAGAGGTTTTTTCATGGGTTAGATTTTATGAAGTCATTGATTGGCTACAGGCAGTTGGCGAGGATGGACTTTGCGGGAATGGGTTTGTCAGCAGCGTGTGCGGTGCATTGTCTATTGGCACTGGCCCTTCTGAGCACCATTCCATTGGCGGGGCTTAAATTTATTAGCCATGAAGCGGTGGAGTCAGGGATGATTGCATTGGTAGCGCTTCTTGCCGCTTTCACCTTTTTAAATGGCTACCGGATTCATCAAAGAATCGGTCATCTTGTTTTCGGGGTAATAGGACTAGCGATTCTCCTGCTTCTTTGCCCGACAGTCGGCGAATCCATTGAGCCTATCGCGACATTGTTCGGAGGAAGTGCTTTTGTCATTGGGCACTTTCTCAATTGGAAATGGTCGCGGGGCAAAGCTTGCCATAGAGTTTAGGGCCTTATTTCCATCGAGCCGCGAAGAGAGGGCTGGTTCCAGTCGGCATCTTTCTAAATACTATTCGCCGTTTGAAAAGCGGAAGATGCTCATCCTCGCGATGACTAACGAAGAGAAACGTTGTTCGTTTTAAATCCGCGAGCCTTTGTATAAAGGCGAGTACTAGATGCCGGTTGAGATCGTCGAGTCCCTGTGTAGGTTCATCTAGGATCATCAGGGCCGGTTGCTTTATTAATCCGCGGGCGATCAATACCATTCGTTGCTGTCCCCACGACAATTGTCTAAATGAAGTGTTGGCCTGTTTTTCTAGCCCCATAACACTAAGCCATTCAGCAGCTAGTTTCAGCTGCTGGGCGTTGGGTTTTTGATAAAGACCAATACTGTCGAAAAAGCCGGATACAACCGTGGTTATGGCGTTGCCGGGAGCTCGGTAGTCGCGATGCAATGATGCTGAAACCAGCCCGATGTGGCGTTTAATCTCCCACACGCTCTCGCCTGAGCCTCGCTGAAAGCCGAGTATTTTGAGATCATTACAATAGCACTGAGGGTGGTCGCCGGAGACGAGTTGAAGCAAAGTGGACTTCCCCGCTCCATTGGGGCCCGTGATCAGCGTGTGTTCGCCGGATCTAAGTATCCAATCGAATCCGCTAAACTGAAGGGTGTCGCCATATTGGACTTTCCCGTCGTTCAGTTCGAGAATCGGATCGAAAACGGGCTCGGTTTCAAGGGGCGCGGGAAGTTCCGGTACGGCTGATTCGTTGAATGCAAAGAGCTGATGTAATTCCGGTTTCGATACGATCTTCTCTCGCCGTCCGGTTGCGATGAGCTCGCCCTTTTGCAGGATACCCAGATGAGTGGTCCAGTCGGGCACGTCATCCAATCGATTGACCAGGAGCAAAATCAAGTGACCCTCTTGAACGAGCGATGAGGTCAAATCGTTGACTTGATCCCTAGACTTAGGATCCAGTCCTTCAAAAGGCTCGTCTAGGATCAGCATCGCTGGTTCGGCCAGAATTTCTTTTAAGAGCATTAATTTGCGGGCTTCGCCGCTGGAGAGGAGCCGATAGCCTCTTTCTAGAATATAGCCGACTCCCAGGCGATCGGCCAATTCGATGGCTGAGGAACGGGAGCAGCCAGATTGTTGCAATACCTCTAATCCCGTGGATCCCGTATCGAGACGATCGATGAAATCAGTATCGTCATTACGCAATTGTTCCTCGTAAAACGCGTGTTGCTGTTCGAAAGAGACGCAGCGAGCAGGGCAAGGCAGGTTGTTGATTTCCCCGGACTCCGGGTTCAGCTCGCCCGTGAGTACTGAGGCAAGCAGGCCCTTTCCTGACGCGTTGCCTCCAATCACACACCAGCTTTCGCCTGCTTGGATTTCCCAATCATGCAAAAATAGAGAATTGGCTCTGAGTCGGGATATTCGCATGGAATTTCTTACCTTGCCGCAGGCTGCATTCAACTTTCGATTCCCCGGTTTAGGTAAGGTTCTAGTGATCCTCAAAAATACCGGATCAGGGAAGCTTTTATTCGCTTTACGGGGATAGCGGGACGCGCATAAGGTCTCCGACTTCACTTTTTAGATCACCTCGAGATGAGCAGAAAAAACTATTTTAACAATCTGACGCTGGCTCAGAAACTAGAACAACTCGGACGCTGCCGCTTTATGGATAGCTCCGAGTTTAACGGCGTTGAAGCGCTCAAAGGCAACAAGATCGTCATAGTAGGCTGTGGGGCTCAAGGCCTGAACCAAGGCCTCAATCTACGGGATTCCGGGTTGGATGTCAGCTACACGCTCCGCGATAGCGCGATCGCTGAAAAGCGCCAGTCTTGGAAGAACGCGACGGAAAATGGCTTTACAGTGGGCACTTACGAGGAACTGCTACCTACGGCTGATCTTGTGCTCAATCTTACGCCCGATAAGCAACATGCGGCGGTGGTCGCCGCCGTTCAGCCCCATATGAAAGAGGGGGCCTGCCTATCATACAGCCACGGATTCAATATCGTGGAAGAAGGAGCTGATATTCGTAAGGATCTGACGGTTATCATGGTGGCTCCAAAGAGCCCAGGCACGGAAGTGCGGGAAGAATACAAACGCGGTTTCGGCGTGCCAACGCTCTTAGCCGTCCATACGGAAAATGATCCAAACGGCGAAGGTTGGGACATCGCCAAGGCCTATGCGGCGGGAACGGGTGGAGACCGGGCTGGTTGTTTGGAATCGAGTTTCATTGCCGAAGTGAAGTCGGATCTGATGGGCGAGCAGACCATTCTATGCGGTATGCTCCAAGCGGGCTCGCTTCTTTGCTTCGACCATATGGTTAAGGGTGGGATTGAGGAGGGTTGGGCCAGCAAGTTCGTTCAGCACTCTTTCGATACGATTTGCGAATCGCTTAAGCACGGGGGCATCACTAATATGATGGATCGCTTGAGCAATCCGGCGAAAATAAAGGCCTTTGAGCTCTCGGAGAAGCTCAAGGACCTAATGCGTGAATTGTTCGACAAGCATCAGGAGGATATCATGTCCGGCCATTTCTCATCCACGATGATGGCGGATTGGGACAATGACGACAAAGATCTGCTTGGTTGGCGTGAGGCCACCAATGAGACAGCCTTTGAAAAGTCCAACCCAACTGACTTGGAGATCAGCGAGCAGGAGTACTACGACAAAGGGATACTCATGGTCGCCATGATACGAGCGGGAGTCGAGTTGGCTTTCGAATCGATGACAGACGCGGGGATCAAAGCCGAATCCGCGTACTATGAGTCGCTGCACGAAACGCCGCTGATCGCCAATTTGATCGGGCGAAAGAAACTCTACGAAATGAATAAGGTGATTTCGGATACCGCTGAGTACGGGTGCTATTTGTTCTCGAATGTGGCGGTGCCGCTGTTGGGCGATTTCATGAGTGCTATCGATTCGGACGTTATAGGCAAAGGACTGAATGTAGGTGATAACCAGGTCGACAACCAGCGTTTGATCGAAGTGAACTCGGCTATAAGAAACCACCCGGTCGAACAAGTAGGGGCTGAACTGCGCGGGCATATGACCGCCATGAAGCAAATCGCTTTCGCCTAGTTTCGATCATTTGGCTCGTTCTGGCTCTTGGTTGGGGAGGACCGGCTTGGTCCTCCGGTTTCTAATTTTGGAGGTTCGATTCGATCCTGCCTAACTCGAAAACTTGCCCGCTCAAAGCTACGTGGAGTCATCGCCATGATCGATAACCTCGATTCCCTTCCATTTACCAGATCGGTAACGAGTGACGAAGAGAAGGCAAACAACGCTTAGGTTGGCGACTGCACTGAACCAGGCTATGTGTACTGGCTGATTCAATACTTCGATCAAAATATAGGAAGGCAGTACTAGGCAGAAAATGGAAGTCGCTCCCAAGACGGCCATGACGAATCTCGTGTCGCCTGAACCTTTCAGCGTGCCGCCAGTCATGATAATGGCTGAGTCTAGATAGATGATGACGATGAAAAACCTGAGTAATTGGATTGTGGTCGCTTCCAGTTCTGGCAGCTGGACTCTCAAAGTCTCCGTTATGAATGGGCTGATCAAAATTTCAGGAATGAACCAATACAGAAGAGCTATGGCGGTATTGTGAACGAATGCCATGTGGAGAGCGGACACCGTCGTCCGATTGGCTAGATGGCTTTCTTTGGCTCCCTGAAATTGCCCGACCATAATGCTCGTAGCAGTTCCCAGCCCGATCATAGGTAAGAGGCTGAGCAGGTTTATGCTGAGGGCTATGTTGCTAGCAGCTTGCTCGATCACGCCTATCCGGCCCACGAGGAGAATGAAAATGGTGAAGCCCGTTAGATCCAAAAAGAAGTGGGCACCGGAGGGAGCTCCGAATTGGATCATTCTCTTGAAAAGATCCAGATTAAAGGTCCAGCTCGAGCGTGTTTGAAACTGGGCATCGTTCTTTTTCGAGCAAAACAGTAAGGCGTAGGCTACCATTATGGTTCCCGACGAAGCGACCGAAGCTATGGCGGCCCCCCGTATTCCCATTCTTGGAAGACCCCAATTCCCGAATATCAGCAAATAATCGAGCAAGACGTTCAAACAACACATCGAGAGATTCATCCACACGATGGTCCAAGACTTTCCTCTGCCTGAGTAAAAGCAGGAAAACGCCCCGTTCGCCAAAAAGAAGAAGGCACCAAGATTGAGGATACGGAAGAAAGTGACTTCGTCTTTCTGGACGGCGGCCGAATGTCCGATGAAAGCGAAAATCTCCTCAGCGAAAGGAGAGAACAAGGGCAAAACTAGGCCGCCGGCCATGGCCACATAGATACCATGCCAGACGGAGGGCCCGACATTGCCCTGTTGCTTGGCTCCCGTGTATTGGGCCACGAAAGTAGACGTGTACATGGTAATTCCCAAAAAGAAGCAAAGAATCGAGAAATTCAGCATTCCCGCTGGTTGGGCGGCTGCTAAGGCTTCTGAGGAATAGTAGGCAAGAAAGATGCGGTCGATGAAAACGAGGACCGAATGGGATCCCATGCTCAGTATTAAAGGGATGGCGACAATCATCAGTTGCCGGTGTCCTCCTGGCTCGCGCCACCGTTTCTCGATCCATCCCTTCATTCCTCAAGTACTCGAATAGATTGAAGCCAGGCAAACGAAAGAAAATAATGATTGGACGAGATGGAGCTTAAGGAAGCGAATTCCCTCGCAACCGCTTAGTAGGCTAGTTTTTTCTTACTTCCAAGTGAGTTAGAATCCAATGGAAGAGGAATTTACAGGAAAAGTAGCGGTCGTGACTGGTGCTGGAACCGGGATCGGCTATGAGATTTGCCGTTCCTTGGTGGCAGAGGGTGCCTTGGTTGCTTTAAACGATCTGGATGCTTCTGTGGCTGCTGAAGCGGCTAGCAAGATTGATTCCGATAACCGATCGACTATCGCAATTGCAGGAGACGCCAGCGATCCCCAATTTATTGATTCCCTCTTTGAGACAGCGCTAGATCGATTTGGGCGTATAGATATTGCGATCGCTAATGCGGGCATCACCACCTATGGGTCCTTTTTGGATTACACGGTTGAGAAATTCCAGAGTTTGGTGGCTTTGAATTTGCAGGGATCGTTCTTCCTAGCTCAGAGAGCTGCGAAGCGTATGCGTGAACAGGATACCGGGGGAAAAATTCTTTTTATGTCCTCGGTAACGGGCCATCAAAGCCACCCGTATCTGGTCCCCTACGGCATGACCAAGGCCGCTCTAAGAATGCTAGCTAAAGGTTTGGTAGGGGAACTTTCCCAATATGGAATAAACGTAAACGCCATATCGCCAGGAGCAGTCTTAACGGAACGCACGATGGGTGACGATCCCGATTTCGAAGAATCCTGGGGCCAAGCGACGCCGCTTGGGAGAGTGGCCACGGTCAAGGACGTGGCCAATGCAGCCCTTTTTCTAGTTTCAGATAAGGCCCGCCACATAGCCGGACAAACTTTGGTGGTAGACGGAGGGTGGGCTTCAACAAGTTACGTGCCTGATCTTCGGATACCTGATTGAGTGTATCTTGGCTTGAATCTGGTAGCGGTCGATATATACCACGATCCTCGTGGTGTAGGACCAGTTCGGTCCTCCCATCTTGAAGGTAGCACAGGCATCCTGCCGGTATCACAGCCATGGACGACAGGCCAGTCGTCGCTCGCGAGCCATGCCAGATAAAACTAGAAGCTTATGCTACCTTTTCAAAGACCTTCGGAGGTTTGTTTTATAGGAGCGGGATGATTTCGCGAAGTCGAAGTAGGCGGCGATAAGAAGAATAGCGGAGGAAGTTCGCTCATATGAGATACTTAATTTAAGTTGGCGGGATGCCGACGTTACTCTTAGAGCGATCGTTGCGTCTGCTTCCTTAGGTATTAGCCTTCCGGATATTAGCCAATAGCTGTGACTGGCAACTGTGGATGAGAGCCCCTAGGCCGGCTCCAAATCCCAATCCGTGACAAGCGCCCCATAAGAGTCGGCCGGCTTTCCCGTCGACCTCGAAATAGTATACTTCGCCTGCATAGTATCCAAGCGTATGAAACGCGAACAGAATGGAGAACGATGCGAGCAGACCGGTGTTGGCTCCAAAAGCCCGATGGAAGAACCAGGCTATGGCGAGAAGTCCAGTGGCTGAGCCGTAAAGGTCGGCATGGTGTTGTCCGCCGAGGCCGAACCAGAACGCGCACCAGGTAATTGCGTAGATTAGAAAAGAGAGGGCGAACAGTCCCATGAAGCGCAAAAGAGAATCGGGGATTATCAATAAGCGACCAAGGGCCAATCCGGTTAGACCTAAATAGACGCCGGCGATCGCGCTGAAGAGCAGAGCCTCGCCTCTGACAAGTCGGAACGCCCACAATGAGTAGGCTAGCGTGCTTACGATGGCGAAACTCAATGCTCCGAATAGCATCGATGAGGCCAGTGACTTCGCTGGACCGAGGTCAACTGTGTCTGAACTCTGCTGGATTTGATCTGGGGTAAGGCCGAATAGGTTCATGGGCGGGGACATATGGATTTTGTGGGGGAATCTTTGCGTTTTGAATTCCTCAGGCAATTGAAAAGAGTTTTCTGGAATAATGCTCGCCCTTTTCTCGATGACTGCTTGATTTCGTCCTTGGTTTGATCGTCAATCATATCGATTCACTCCACAGCCCTTTCCTAACAAAGCCATGTCAGATCCTCGATACATTGTCGTCGGCAACTCCTCGGATGACCCGTTTGCCATAGATGTCGCTTTTTCGATGGGGCAAAGCGAAGATATTGCAGACCTCATCAGCATGAAGCGATTTGCCAATTCCGAGTTTTGCCCTCGATTTATCTCGGACGAACAGGATTTCCGGAACATAGGCAATAAACTTGAGGGTGCCAGTATCATAATTGTTAGTACCAGCAGTCTAGTCATGAGTCGCCAAAGCTTGGCTATGCGGAATCTGATGATCGCTCGGGCCGCCAAAGAGAACGGGGCGGCGGAAGTAATACTTGTAGAGCCGGATTTGTATTACAGCGCTCAGGATCGCGGTCCTCGAATGGATCTAGGCAATACGGAATCCGATAGGGATGAAAAAGATCTCAAGAAATTCGATGGACAGCTATTTACGGCCAAGCTCTATGCCCAGCTGTTGAAGCTTGCGGGAGTCGACCGAGTTTTGACCGTGCACAACCATTCGTTCTCCGTGCAGTCTATGTTTCGTGAGGAATTCGACGGGAAGTTCCACAATCTGATCCCGTACGACATTTACGTAGACTACGTTCTCAATTCTGATATCGTGGACTATGGCGATCAAGGTGAGGGCTTGGCTTTGTGCGCTCCGGACAAAGGGGCACGGGAATTCGTCAAAGAGATGTTTGACCGGCT
>DKNL01000228.1 GCA_002474325.1 Opitutales bacterium UBA7389 | reverse complement strand
CTTACCCGCCCGGGATAGCCGCCGGTCAACAGGGCCGCCCTAGACGAGGTACAAACCGGACTCGCGGAATAGTAACTGGTGAGGCGTATGCCATCAGCAGCGAGCTGATCTACATAAGGTGTATCGTTTCGCTCGGACCCATAGCAGCCGAGATCCCCGTATCCAAGATCATCCACATAGATCAGGACAATACTTGGTTTGGTATCTGCGACTACTAATAGTGGCAAGATTAGAAACGACGCTAACAAGGAAACAACGGCATACCGCATATAACAATTAACCCGATTCCCTTCCAACTCGGCAAGCCCGGTTTTTAGGGGATGACATGGGAAGGTGTAATTTAATATTGAAATAGCAAGCCTGTCAGAGGTTATGGCTGATTATCCCTAGCCAGCCGAAAGATAGAAAACTCAATGTGGCTGACTGAGAGCTGACATCCCTGCCTTTGAATTCAAATTGTTGATGCTACTCAGGAAAGACGGTCCTCCCTACCTCAACAAACACCCTGCCAATTCTACACGAAAGCTCCGTTATTCCTCGACCCCAAGGGAACCATTTATTCTCATATTAGTCGTCAGCCCTGAACCCTAAAAACATCCGGAGGCCATCATCCCTAAATTCAAAACAGCCCTACTGATCTCTTTAGCCCTGCCCTTCGCTCTTTTGGCGGAACAAGATTGGCCTCAATGGCGCGGACCCGAACGCGACGGTGTTTGGCGCGAATCCGGCCTCAGAGCTAAACTAAAAAAGAATGAGCAAGGCTGGATCGATTTGAAATGGTCAGTGAAAATCGCGGCTGGCTACTCCCAGCCAACGGTTGCGGGCAAGCGAGTCTATGTGACCGATCGAATGGATGATCCCGATGAGATCGAGCGCGTGCATTGCTTCGACTTCGAAACCGGAGAGAAGCTGTGGTCATACCAATATCCCGCTATCTACAACATCGCTTACAAATCAGGGCCACGAGCAGCTGTATTGATCGATCGACCTGTCGATGAAGTGTCGCGGGCCTATAGCCTCGGCGGTGTGGGTCACTTGCATTGTTTCGACGCCAAAAATGGCGAGATTATCTGGAGGCGAAATCTAGCCACCGAGTACCAAATAGAGATGCCGCGTTGGGGGATAGCCGCATCGCCAATAATCGAGGGCAATTCGCTTTACTTACAAATCGGGGGAACTCCCGGCGCCTGCGTCATCGCTCTGAACAAGCGCACCGGGGAGGAGCTCTGGCGAGCAATAGATGACGAAGCCAGCTATGTCGCTCCGATTGTGATCAATCAAGCTGGCCAGCGAGTTCTGGTAGTTTATACAGCGAACGAACTATTCGGCCTCAATCCTGAGACAGGCAAACCATTCTGGTCCTACCCGATGCCGGGCAGCAAATGGCCCATCGGCATATCGACTCCTATTCTAACAACCTACCATGGAAAAAGATACCTATTTACTACAAATGCTCACGTCGGTTCTACTCTGCTTCTTCTCGATGAGGAAGAGACCGCAATTACCGTGATTTGGCGTCGCAACGACACCCGAAGCTCGGACAATTTGCATAGCCTAATTCCCACTCCGTATATAAAAGATGGCTACATCTATGGCACTCATCAAAAAGGGGAACTGCGCTGCCTGGAGCTTCTCACAGGAAAACAGGTTTGGCAGTCGACTGAGGCCGTCGAGCCAGATAGATTCGCTACTCTCCATATCGTTGCCCAAGGCAATGCCAGGCAACGCGAGTGGATCTTCAACGAGCATGGAGAACTGATCATTGCCGAACTCTCTCCCGAAGGCTACAAGCAAATCAGCCGCGGAAAACTTTTGAATCGCACCCCGTTCGGGATGCCCAGTCGTATCGGCGGCGTTACCTGGGCTCACCCGGCTTTTGCCTATAAGCACGTCATTGTCCGGAACGACGGACAACTGGTTGCCGCTGATCTAAGCGCGGAATAATAGTCTCCCTCATTTAGACTTTGATCGATACAAGATAGCGGACGATCTCCGAGCGCCCATTCATGTATCTCGCTTGTGGGTGCTCGGAGATCAGCCGCTACCGAATACTTCGTGGAAGTCTTTCTGCCCAAAGGGTTTCTATTGCCAATTATCGTTCGGCCAGCAAAGATTCGAAATCATGCGAATCGCAAGTATTCTCATTTTCACCCTTACCCTTCAAACTTTCCTTATCGGGAACGACTCGTTTCGGCTATTCGTACCAGACCCTCAGAATCAGCAGATCAAAGCCTACTCGATTCAATCCCATTCATCAGGGCTCGTTACAAAGGCGGAAGATTCGCTTGGGCTGTCATTTTCTCCGCATGGCATCGCTATTGATCCTAAGCGAGACTCCCTAATATTGACAGGAGCGAGCGCCGGGAATCCAATGTCTGCAACGGTGGTCCATTCGAAAAACGGCGGACTGAAATTGGTCGGATCGAACACCCTTGCCCATCCAACAGGCTACACGAGCGTTGATCGTACCGGCTCCTATTTCATGAGCTCTCACTACCAAACTGGATGGGTAGCCGTCTATCGTATTGAAAAAAATGGTATAGTCGGCGACGCCACAACCACTTTGAGAACTCCCAATCCCGAGGCCCACTGTATTCGAACCAGTCCAGACAACCGATTCGCCTACGTCCCCTGCGTGAAGAATAACACCGCTTTGTTTCAGTTCGCCTTCGATGCAGGAACCGGAAAGCTCGAACCGCTCGCGCCCTACAATGCCAAACCGCCCGCTATGTTCGGTCCCCGTCACGTCGCTTATCATCCCACACTGCCAATCGTCTATTTCAGCAATGAGCAACAGCTTGGAGTTAGCGTCTTTGCCATCGGCGATGATGGTCAATTGACCGACCGCCAGCACGCAACCACCTTGCCGCGACGCTCGCCTTTCGAGAAGGGTAAACGTGATCTGCATGCTTCTGACCTCGTCCTATCGCCAGATGGAAAACGGCTCTTCATTGCCATTAGAGACTTCGGCGGCGATGAAGACAGCATATTCGCTTTTCGGATCGAAATGGATGGCAAGCTGAGTTTGGAAAGCCGGACGAAAGTCGGCGACATCCCTTGGAAATTGGATATCTCGCCCGGAGGCGAATATCTGATTGTTTGCGAATCCGGTGTCCGGAATATCGCCTTTTTCGAGATCGCACCGGATGGATCTCTAGATCGAATACCGAATATCAGCATTCCTTCAGGAACGAGAGACATGGCTGTACAGGGTCCAACTCGCTGAAGTGTTTATGCTTGGTTCGCGGGCTAAAACGCCGCGCTACTGAACCGAATCCCTGTTGTTTCCGAATGACTATGCGGAGCTCCCATTTGAAGAGTAGCGCAGGCATGAGATCGCCCGTAAACAAATTAAGATACAAAATGAGCCGAGGATTTCACCTGGGTAAATCGGAAGACATCCGCACACGATTAGTCTTGAGAGCGGGGTCGGATTTGGGGATACAGACCTCATGAATAAGTCCTTGTTCTTGCGTCCCATTCTTTCTCTTTTTGGAATAGCGATCTGCCTTCAAAGCTTGTATGCTCAGGCCCCTCTTGAAAAGTTCCTCGATCGCTGGGCATTAACGATTCCTAACGGTCGAGCGGGATGGCTCGAAGTCAATCGAGAAAACGGCTACTATGATGCCCATATTCTTTGGGGAGGAGGAAGCGTACTGCCGGTAGATTCGGTCGTCTTTCCCAACAGTAATACCTTGCTGATCACACGTTCGAAAACGGTAGAGCGCAAGGACACCCAGGGCGAAGTAACTCGCACGCAGCACTTCGTGGACACCATTCGCGCTACCGTTGAGGGAGACACCATGAGCCTGACCATTATGCAGCCGAACCAAAATGGCCGAGGCATACAGCGTCATGAATTTACCGGGGAACGCATTCCTCCCCTGCCACCAAAACCCGATCTCAAAAAAGTGAAGTTCGGCGAGCCAATCGCCCTATTCAACGGGAAGGATCTAGAGCAGTGGAGACTACTAAACGAAGACGATGTCAACGGATGGAAAATTTCCAATAGCACCCTCGTCAACAATCCTGTTCAAGGAGATGGCAAGCCGCGTATCCACTATGGTAATCTCCGAACCAATGCGGATTTCGAGGACTTCAATCTAAAACTCGAAGTCATGGTTCCTGAAAACGGAAACAGTGGCATCTACCTTCGCGGCATCTACGAAATCCAAGTAGCTTCGACCTATGGGGAGCCTCCGCATTCGCACCGCATGGGAGGTATCTATAGCCGCGTAGCGCCCGCCATATCAGCTGAAAAACCCGCAGGCGAATGGCAAACCTATGATATCACCTTGGTGGATCGCCACGTTACCGTCTATCTCAACGGAAAGAAGATCCACGACAACGTACCTTTGGTGGGGTGTACGGGCGGCGCACTTTGGTCGGATGTCACGCGGCAAGGTCCCATTTATCTCCAGGGCGATCACACTGAAGCGAGTTACAAGAACATCGTGCTCACGCCAGTCGTAGAATAGTATTCTTTAAGCAAATGCAGTTTCTGCACTTGCCGCAAACAGAACCCGTCATTTCACTCCAAGGCCAAAACGAGTAGCTATCGTGTCCCTACTAACCGACGATCATAAAACAGCTTACGAGAAAGATGGCTATTTCTTCGTTCGCGAGTTGTTTACCAAGCAGGAAATCGGTTTCCTGCAGGAAACTGCAGCCAACGACCACGCCTTGGATAGGGCCTCCAGCTCCCGAGATGACGGAACCGGAGCCAGCGTCCGCCTATCGTTGTGGAACCATCCAGGTGATGGCATCTACGGCATGTTCGCTCGGTGTCGCCGTCTTGTCGATACCATTGGAGACTTGCTGGGCGATGAGGTATATCACTACCACTCCAAAATGATCCTGAAGGACGCTAAAACCGGTGGATCTTGGGCATGGCATCAAGATTACGGATACTGGTATCAAAACGGACTCCTGACGCCTGAACTTTGCAGCGTCATGATAGCAGTCGATCCAGCAACGGAGGAGAACGGCTGTCTGCAAGTTCTGCAAGGTTCACACAAAATGGGTCGTATCAACCACGCGCTCACAGGTGATCAGGCCGGAGCCGACATGGAATACGTGGAACCGGCGATGGACCGATTTCCACTCGCCCATTGTCGACTTTCGCCTGGCGACGCCGTATTTTTCCACCCCAATTTGTTGCATTGCTCGGCCGCCAACAGATCCGACAATGCCCGCTGGGCATTGATTTGTTGCTACAATACCAAACGCAATAGTCCCTTCAAAGAGTCGCACCACCCAGCCTACACGCCCCTTCACAAAGTGGACGACTCGCAGATCATTGAGGTTGGCCAAGACCACACCAAAAGGACCAGCGTCGAATACGCCAATCTCGACAGCGACGATCGAAGTGCCAAGTCTCTAGCCGAAAACCAATAGTCGTTGATCGATCGAACGCGCCCAAACACACTAGACATCGCCTCAACCAAAGGATCCCATCATGAAACTAGGCATCATCAACAGCGCCTTTGATCAGGCTGGAGTGGATACAACCACAGGTCTCGAGCATATCAAACGCATCGGTTTTGATACTGTCGATATTTTCACCGAAGCCATGTGCATCAGCCAGGAAGAGATCGATTTGATTCGCAATACATGCCAGGCCCGTAATCTGCCCATTATTTCTACGGTAGCGGTCTCCGCGGGGCTAATTGATTTCAACCAGCCAGTCCGGGAGTTCCATTTACAGCGAACCAAGCGTTTTCTAGATCTGGCCCGTGAGTTCGAATCGCAGAACCTCTTGCTGGTCATCGGCGAATACATTTGGCAGCGAGAAGTGATTCCACCAGAACAGCAATGGGAATGGGGCGTGGAATGCGTGCGCGAGCTGGGACAGTACGCAGGCGAAAGAAATTTGGAAATAGCCTTGGAGCTGGAACCGTTCCGGTTGAGTCTGCTTAACAGTGTTCCTGAGATGGCCCGCTTCATCGACGATTGCGGATTGCCCAATGTTAAAGCCAACGTCGACATCAGCCATCTCGTCTTGTCCGACACGTCGCCCGCTGATCTTGATGTCTTGCACGGCCGAGCGGCCCACGTGCACATTAGCGACTGCGACGGCAAGGTTCATGGAGATCTTCCCCCTGGGCGCGGGGTCGTTAAATTCGCCCCCTACCTGCAAGCTATTAAGGACTTAGGATTCGACGGAACAATCTCGATCGAGCTCGAGTACTCTCCCGATCCTTCGAAAATCGTCGAATGGGTCGAGGAGGCGTACCAGGCAACGGACGCCCTGATGCAACAATTGGATTTGCGCTCCTGAGAGAAAACATACCACGCCAATAGAAACTTAGGGCCCGGAGAATTGACGGTTGAGCGGCGATAACGAATACGGCTTCATCCCTTCCAAGCAATCTAAGCGGATTGCTCCACCCGAGCTTGCCTATCTCCCCCCTCTTCCAAATTCCTATCGTCCAGGAATCGCGTTGGTAGGGGCTGGCGGCGTGAGCGAATTTCATCTTCGTGCTTATCAGACTTGCAACTTTAATGTACTGGTCATCATCGATCGATCGCTGGATAAGGCCCAGCAACGGCGAGATCAATTCTTCCCAAAAGCCGAGACGCTTACGGACTATCGTGAAATCCTGAAGCGTGACGACATAGAGATCGTCGATGCCACACCCCACCCGTCTGACCGGCTACCCATTATAGAAGACTCCTTGCGGGCGGGCAAACACGTGCTCAGCCAAAAGCCATTCGTTCTCGATTTGGACGATGGACAGCGATTGGCCAGCCTAGCCAAAGATCGAAATGTCAGGTTAGCCGTAAACCAGAGCGGTCGTTGGGCACCGCATTTCAGCTACCTGCGAAAGGCGATTCAGGCAGATCTGATCGGGCAGGTCACATCCATCGATTTTTCCCTTCAATGGGATCAAACTTGGATCGCGGGTAACGAGGGCTTCGAAAAAATTCGCCACCTGATTCTTTTCGATTTCGCCATTCATTGGTTTGATATGGCCAACTGCCTGATGGATAACCAAAAAGCGGATACTGTCTACGCCCTGGTAACTGGTTTTCCAGGTCAGCTCTTCCGGCCTCCGGCTGTCGCATCCGCTACTATCGGGTATCCAAACGCTCAAGTCCGCCTATCATTTCATGGACATACCCTCCGGGGTGAGGAAGACGTAACGACCATCGTTGGTACCAAAGGTCTGCTGCGATCACGGGGTCCAGGTCTCAATGAACAATCGGAGATACATCTATTTACAGAATCCGGGCATTGCCGCACCCCGCTGAACGGCTGCTGGTTTGAGTCCGGTTTTCAGGGAGCTATGGGCGAGCTGATCTGCGCGATCGAGGAAAACCGCGAACCCTTGCACAGCGCCGAAAACAACCTGAAAAGCCTCGAGCTCTGCTACGCAGCCCTGGCCAGCGCGGACAGCGGCGAGATCGCTAAAGTTGGATCGGTTCGGAAAGCTATGCCGTGAGTCAGCCCTAGTCTCTATGAAATCAGGGGGAGCTAGAAAAATACAACTGTGCCCGCACGAAAAGGACCGTTTTTCTAAAAAACCACCACAACCATTCCTCTACCTTTTGAACCTGATACGAAGCCAGGGGATCTAAGCCTATACACATTATGAAAATCAAAGTTATCTTAGGAATCGCTCTTGGCTATTGCGAATCGCCCATAAACCGAGCTGAGCTTACCTACCGCCCAACCGCTTCTTTTTCTTCAACTAGCTGGGCGGGTTTCGGCAGGTTACTCACAAGCATCTTCTTAAATTCGTAATATGCAAGGCGATACCGTAGGGAACCATCATCTTCGACGTCAATAAGCCCAAAGCCCTTGGACACAAGCTGCCACCAGTAAACACGCTCGACCAATCCACTCTCCCAAGCATCCTCGTAGTAGCGTTTTAAATACGTTCCAGCATCGTCTTCACTAACGCATTCCTTCTCCCCCGTGGGCGCATAGGGACTTTGGTCCTCTAAAGGCCAGTTAACCTCAGTGATCCAGAATCGATGGCTAGCTCGATTAGAGCAAAGCACGCAAGCCACGAAGTGATAGATCTTCTGGGTGAAATCGAAAATAAGCAACTGCCTGTTGCGAGGGCAACCTCGGCGATCTACATAAAGAGCGCAACCTACAACATCCCACTTAATCCTGTATCCATTAAGCAAGGAACGTATAAAGGGAATGGGTTCGAAATCGAGAACGCAAGGGCCAACAAGATGAATTTCCGGATAGTCCCCTCGAAGATCTTCGGCAACTGAAGCGAATGCCAAAAACTCGTCGCTGCTGAATACGCCCCATTTCGATCGATTGATGCCTTGGCCGATCTGATAATCCTTGATTCTAGGCCAAAATCGCTTAACGATCGTATTCAGATTTTTATACCACAACTCGTGATCTAGAATGTGTTGACGATCCTGCATTACGCAAAGAACGAATTCGCAATCCGGGAGGGATTCGACAAATCCCCAATGCTCCTCCAACCGATCCATTTCCCAGATGGCAAAACGAAGCAATATCTGGCGAACTCCCAGAGCTTCGATCTCTCGAGCGAGGCGCGGACCATCACAAGAGTGTAGAGCCACCGCTACTCCCATGAAGTCACTCCTATCCTCGGTGCGGCGTTTCCAATTTTTGGGTCGATATCCTAACGACAGCGCTCCTTGAACTAAGATGATCGCCGGGAAAACGACCAAGGAAGTGAGGGCGGATTTCACATGGGACCAAAAACTGCCTTTCAAGCGATGGAGCACCGAGAATTGCCGCCGTATCGGATACGGCTGCTCGCTAAATGCGTCCCAAGTGGACTGATTTACTTTTGGATCAGAGTCCAATTTTTCTCCTCCATGGTCGGGTGGCATTTTTGATACGCCACTTCAACGCGTAATTCTGTCGCCGCTTACAATATGCTTTACCCAGCTCTTCTAGTGAGGATCGAACATGCGCCGAATAGGCCTCGAGCATATGCTGAACCAAGTCATCGGGCAAGTCGGCCTGTACAAGCGAGGTTATCGCCGCCCGATTGGAAACGGGACCAAACCGCATTCGATTGTTATCCACTATATGCAGTTCCCATCCGTCCTCTGAATTTCTGGTGAATAGGAGGTTTCCCGGGGTCAGGTCCAAATGGAGGATCTTAGATTGGTGCATTTTGGCGAGCGACTGGCCAAGCATGCGGGCCTTCTCGATTCGTTGAGGCAATTCAGGCTGGTTTAGCTCGCGGGCTTCGTGCTCAAAAGGCGTGAATCTGCAAATGTAGAAGCTTTCATCCAGCCAAGAGCCTTTCCAAGACTCCACCCAGGCCACTGGTGCTGGGCTATTCAATCCCGCCTCAATCAGGCGTTCAGAGTGGAAATAAGACCGCTTCGCTTTACCCGGAAAAACGCTATAGACGATCTTCTTCCACGCTCCGCCATTAGGGAAACGCTTCACCACGAGATACACGTCATCGAAACGGCAACGATATAGCTGATTTCGCCCTCCTTGGATCAACCCTTCATCTGAG
>DKNL01000285.1:21488-32086 GCA_002474325.1 Opitutales bacterium UBA7389 | reverse complement strand
CGCCCGAATCCGCTCCAGCCAATCTTTTAGTGCAAAAGACGGCGATGCCAGAAACACAGCCGAAACATCGTCCAAAAACATCTGCTCCAATTCGCCTATTTGAATTTCATCAGGCAAGGTGAAGCCCGGCAAATAGGACCCATTCTCGCGAGATGCGCAGATTGCCCTGGATTGCTCTCCCCGACGTGGCAACAGAGCAACCTTATATCCCTGACGAGCCAAGTGTAAAGCCATTGCCGTTCCCCATGCTCCCGCTCCGCATATTGCTACTCGTCTACTATTCGACATTCTCGGATTTCTAAACTCAGCTAGGCAGGTGTGGCAACAATCCTTGACTCAAGTTCGAGGAATTTCACTTCAAACGGAAATAAATTCACTCTTTTTCTGAATTCGCCACCACCAGCACCGATTAACTACTTGATGTAATGCAACTAATGCTTTTCAATCCATCTATGTTTCGCTTTCTGTCTAACTTGCTCCACAAGAAACGCGTTCGAAACGACGCGTTACTGGATCGTAGTTCAGACGATTTTCGGATGCAAAATGCCCAGTTCGTGAGCTTTCTACAAAAGAGCGGATTCCGACAGCGCCTGTTAAACCGCCACGATAAGACCAAGCGATTGAAAAAGATCGTTTCCGCTCTAGTCGCCGGATCCTTGGTAATCGGCTTGATTTGGGTAGTGGTCGAGAGCGCTCAAGCTCTGGAACTTTTTTAGGCTACGCCCGCGTAGCCCAAATTCGTTAGCTACTGCAAAGGGTTCAATCATCCAGCGGCCGACTCCTGCGGCAATCGGCAAAAGACCTGCGAAGGCAACCCAAGGTTTTCCGACTAAAAGACTTGCCTACAGGGCTTTCGCGCTGAAAAGCCCTTTAACGCTGGCCGACAAATAATCGCGGTTCATCTTGGAGATGAATTCCTCACTGATGAGCTTCGGGCAAGCAGCCGAACATTCATACTGGTTGGTGCAATTGCCAAAGCCAGCTTCGTCCATGGCAGCGACCATATTGGTCACCCGTGAATCCTTTTCGGGCTGGCCTTGGGGAAGCAAGTTCAACTGACCCGCCTTTGCCGATACGAAAAGCATCGCCGATGAATTTTTGCAGGCCGCGACACAGGCCCCGCAACCGATACAGGCAGCCGCATCCATGGCCAGATCCGCGATTTCTTTTGAAACGGGAAGGGCATTGGCATCTTGGCAACTTCCCGCTCGCGCGGTAATATAGCCTCCCGACTGCATGATTGAATCGAATGCAGATCGGTCGGTGATTAGATCCTTTTGCACAGGAAAGGCTTTGGCTCGAAAGGGCTCGACCAAGATAACATCACCGTCCTTAAAGCTTCTCATGTAAGTCTGGCATGTCGTCGCCCCGTTTTCCGGGCCGTGAGGTTTGCCATTTATCATGCAAGAGCAGGTCCCACAGATGCCCTCTCGACAATCATGGGCAAAGGCAATGGGCTCCTCCCCCTTCTCGATAAGATTCTCGTTTACGACATCGAGCATCTCGAGAAAAGACATATTCGGATTTAAACCCTCCGCAACGTATTCCTCGAACTTACCTTTGGAATTCCCGTCCTTCTGCCGCCAAACACGTAGTGTTATTTTCATTGCTTTTCGAAATCCTTCGCTTGCGACTCTTTTACTTGTAGCTACGCGTAACCATTTTCACGCACTCGTACTCCAATTCTTCATTGTGGCATTCCTGAGGCTTGTCTTTGCCCTTCCATTCCCAGGCCGAGACATGGGCGAATCCTTCGTCATCGCGCCTCGCTTCTCCATCCTCGTATTGGTGCTCCTCCCGGAAATGCCCGCCGCAAGACTCTTCCCGAGCTAAGGCATCACGACACATCAACTCGCCCAGCTCGAAGAAGTCAGCAACGCGACCCGCCATTTCCAGGGACTGGTTAAGGTTGTCTCCGGCGCCCAAAACGCGGACATCCTCTTCGAATTCCTGACGCAGGGCCTGAATTTCGCTTATCGCTTCAATGAGCCCGCTCTTGTTGCGGGCCATCCCGCATTTGTCCCACATGATCTTGCCCAAACGTTTGTGAAAGCTATTAACGGATTGCTTTCCATTGTTCTCAAGCAGGACCTTAGTCCGACTGACGACCTCTTCTTCCGCTTTGGTAAATTCGGGGTGGTCTACCGGTGGAGCCGGTTCCCTTGGAACTTCCGCTAGGTAGTGAGGGATCGTATACGGCAAAACAAAATAGCCGTCAGCCAATCCTTGCATCAAAGCCGAAGCCCCCAATCGATTGGCGCCATGATCTGAAAAATTCGCTTCCCCAATCACGAAGCATCCCGGAATCGTACTCATCAAGTTGTAATCCACCCAAAGTCCACCCATGGTGTAGTGGACGGCTGGATAAATCCGCATCGGCTGCTGGTACGCGCTCTCGCCCGTTATTTCATGATAAATGTCGAATAGATTGCCATAACGCTCGCGAATAACATCCTCTCCCAAACGATCTATCGCGTCCTTGAAATCCAGGTACACCCCTAAACCTGTCTCTCCAACTCCTCGACCTTCATCGCACACCTCTTTTGCTGAACGTGATGAGATGTCCCTAGGGGCCAGGTTTCCAAAACTAGGGTATTTACGCTCTAGATAGTAATCCCGCTCGTCCTCCGGAATCTGGTCAGCAGGACGCTTATCGCCTGAGTTCTTGGGAGCCCAAATACGTCCGTCATTCCGGAGGGACTCCGACATCAAAGTCAACTTGGATTGGTAATCACCAGATACGGGTATACAGGTCGGATGGATCTGCGTGTAGCAGGGATTGGCAAACGCCGCCCCTTTACGATGGGCTCGCCAAGCGGCGGTGACATTGGAATTCATCGCGCTCGTCGATAGGTAGAAGACATTGCTGTAGCCTCCCGTGGCCAAAACCACGGCGTGAGCGGAATATTTTTGAATCGCGCCCGTAATAATGTCTCGGGTAATAATCCCCCGTGCATGCCCTTCGATGACAACCAACTCCAGCATTTCATGATTTGCAAAGAGCTCAACATTTCCCAAGCCGATCTGGCGGCTCAGCCCCGAGTAGGCGCCAAGCAATAGCTGTTGCCCAGTTTGCCCTCGAGCGTAGAAGGTACGGGAAACCTGAGCTCCGCCAAAAGAGCGGTTCGCTAGCAAGCCTCCATACTCCCGGGCAAAGGGTACGCCCAGAGCAGCGCATTGATCGATAATATTAGCGCTGACTTGGGCCAAGCGGTACACGTTTGCCTCGCGCGACCGAAAATCGCCTCCCTTTACCGTATCGTAAAAAAGCCGATACACGCTGTCGCCGTCGTTCTGGTAATTCTTGGCCGCGTTGATCCCGCCTTGAGCAGCAATCGAATGGGCCCTGCGCGGACTATCGTGAAATGTGAACGCTTTAACCGAGTACCCCAATTCCGCTAACGTCGATGCTGCTGAAGCTCCGGCTAAACCTGTCCCTACAACAATAATCTCATACTTACGCTTGTTAGCCGGATTAACGAGCTTGCCGTCCATTATATGCTTATCCCACTTGTTCTCCAAGGGGCCCGACGGTATTTTTGAATCCAGTATCATTGGTTGGGAAAGTCTTAGGATTGATTGTCGATCGGAACGTCGTCCGTCTCGACAATTTTCGCCGCATTATGAAGCCCGCAAATCTCGCAATCCGTCCGGCAGGCATACCCTGCTAATTGAGGATTTTGGATACGCACTTGACCCATCATGACCGCCGCAACGATCAAGGTGTTTCCTAGAAAATAGGTGACACACACTACTAGAACAATCTTATTCAAGGCATTCGACCATGTCCTCGTCCGCCATCCGATTGACTGGAACATGCTGACGAGTCCATGCCTCAGGTGCCAACTGAGTAGCCCAACTGCCAGAATGTAGAAAATGGAGATCAGCGGATCCTGGAATCCGAGTATTATCATCGAATGAACATCGCGCACCGCAGTTCCATCGATCAAAACCGTGTTTGGATAGGCTTCCGGCCCATGCGTTTTCCGAACAGTAAAATGGAGCAAGTGATAGATGATAAAGGCAAATACGATCACCCCTGAAACCCGCATGTAGCGCGAGGCCATAGTCGCCCTCATGGTGATCTGGTTTTGGTAGCCTTCTGGTCGGGCGGCTTTGTTTTCCAAGGTTAGCTGAGCCGCTAGCCAAACATGAATAACCAGCGTGGCCAAAAGGAATAGCCGTATCAGCCACAAGCCGGGGCCCAGTGCCTCAAGAAAGTGGGCGTAGGCGTTTATCTTGTCAGGGTGAGCGAAGATTTGGAGGTTGCCAATAAGGTGGCCAATCACAAATCCGAAAAGTATAAACCCCGTCACCGCCATCGTAACTTTCTTGCCGATGGACGATTTAAAGAGAACGTGCAGAATATTCACCGAGTCGCCAATTTGTTCAAGCAGACACTCTGGGACGGCATGGTGCCGATCAGATAGTCACGCAACCTTATCCGAACTTATTGGGGAGATCTCACAGGTCAATTAGGAACCCGTAGCTAAGCACCTGAGGATGAAATGATAAGCGAAGGCGATATTACCTATTAGGAAAGATCGCAACGCTGACCTGTTTTACCTGAAAATAGAGGCTT
Organism: Opitutales bacterium UBA7389; assembly: GCA_002474325.1. Taxonomy (GTDB): domain Bacteria; phylum Verrucomicrobiota; class Verrucomicrobiia; order Opitutales; family Opitutaceae; genus Pelagisphaera. The sequence goes on along the minus strand of DKNL01000285.1, from coordinate 27,504 downwards.
TTGCGTATGCCTATCGACTTCGACGTCGAGCCTGGATTTTTTCCCACACCGGGGAGAAAAGAAGGAGGGCATTCAACACCAGCGAGTGAAAGATCTCGCCGGACTGAACCATATCAAAAACGCGTTCGATTGGCACAGTTTTGGTTGAGATCTCTTCATGCTCGTCCCATCGCAGATCAGCCGTTTTCGAGGCTTTCTCGGCCAATACGATATGGCAGGTATTGTTCTGAATAGCAGGATTCGGCCTAACAGAGCCTAGAAGCCGGGCCCGTTCCGCAGTAAATCCGGTCTCTTCCTGCAGCTCACGCAAACCCGCGACGACAGGATCTTCTCCGGATTCTATAACGCCGCCGGGAATTTCCCATGAATTCTTCTGAACTCCAAATCGGTATTGATTTACCAGTACCATTTCGAAATTCGAGGTGATGGGAATGACATTTACCCAATCCCGAGTGCGGATAACGTAAAAGTCCCCCTCCGCTTCCCGCAAGGGATGCCGAAACCGCTTCGAGACCACATCGAAAATGCTACAATCAACCACTGGCTCAGAGCCTAACTCCTCCCAATAAGGTACTTCGTCGTCAGGTGGGTCAGGTCGCTTGGACGCGGACATTTTTGGCTGGGAGTGTCACGATTCAGGAAAGAGAAGCGACCACCACTGGCGATACAACTATTTCCAGAGCGAGAATAATATCTACTGGCTTTTCGAAACCGGAATCACAATTTCCTGGCCAATACGCAATCGTCGAGGATCGACTCCGGGATTCGCGTCAATTATATCATTGACCCCCACTTTGTACCGGTCCCCGAGCTTCTGATAAGTATCCCCTCCCTCAATCGTGTGCGTCGTCGAGGCTCCAATTACGGCGTTTCGCTCTCCATCCGACTTGGTCTGGGAAGAATCTGGAGCCGCAGGTCGAGAATCGGCCGCTGGAGCCGCTCTGATACCCGCTTTTTCTAGCGCCTCCGCTTTCTTTAGTGCCGTTCCTGCCTGGATGGCCAGGGTTCTCATACTCTTCTTGACCGAGGCTATGTCCTTTTCAACCTCATCGGTCACTCGCCCCAAACTGGATTCTATTGATGAAATCTTGCCCGCAGCCTTTCGCAGCATTTCCGCATTCGACTCAACGGTCGATCCCATATTGCTCACTGATTCCGCGGCCTCGGATATCGGCGTTAGCTGAGCTTCTAGCTCATTCGCATTCGAAAAGCCCAACCATCCGAGAATGACGCCGGTCAGGGCTATGATTACGGCCGCTATACCTATGAAAAGAGGCGTCTTAGAACTCGAATCCAAATCGGCAGAGGAGAGGTTATCCATGGCAATACTGTTTTCTGTTTTTTCCCGTGCCCATGGGCGAGGCCAACATGACCAATCTCGCTCCACAGACAATGACTCCCATAGTTGTTCGACTATTAAGCCAGGATTTCAAGATATTCTTGACAGCCCCAACAATTACACCTCTCTTGACCCCTCTTTTTCGGGGCGTAGCTTAGCCTGGTAGAGCGCCTGGTTTGGGACCAGGAGGTCGTTGGTTCGAATCCAATCGCCCCGACCATTTGACCTTAGGATCTGATCAATCAAAAGGCCGAGGAAACATCCAAGGACGACAGTTTCTCCCATCATAGGATTGCTTGGCACCGTTAGCGGTATGATCGGAGCCTTCCAAACGATGTCAGCCGGCGGGATGAGCCGACCAGAATTCCTCGCGGGCAATATTGGCGAAGCTCTGATGACCACCGCTACCGGGCTTTGTATTGGGATTCCCACGATGATTGCCCATTCATATTTCACCAATCGGCTTAATAATCAGCTGGTAGAAAACGTCCAGCGAGCCAATGCTGTTAGTAAATGTCTAGACTATCGATAAGAATCGGCTGACCGCCATGCGCATTTCTGGTGGAAAAGCACGTGGGGTAGCTTTGAGCGTATCCAAGTCATCGGTTCATCGTCCAGCCACTGATCGATTGCGCCAAGGCATATTCTCGAGCCTCGGAAAACGGATTGAGTATATCGACATCTGCGACCTTTTTGCCGGTACAGGTTCCTACGGATTGGAAGCCCTTAGTCGAGGAGCAGCCTCAGCCACATTCGTTGAAATGAACCGCAGAGCCTGTGAAATGATCCGAAGGAATATCGCGATCATCTCTAAAAGCATGGGTGTAGATCGCTTGAATGCCACTGTCCTGGCAAAGGATGCAATGAAGCTATATTCGTTTTCAAGCGAGCCATTCGATCTAATTTTCGCAGATCCTCCTTACGAGTGTCTTGATTCAATCGGAATGGATCTCTTTCGGGTCGCTGATAGGAACCTGAAGGTAGATGGCTTATTTATACTAGAAGCGCCAGGCAATTATGAATACGATGCCCAAGGCTGGACTCTTTCAAAGAGGATTGGCAAAGGAACCGATCAGCCCACCGCACTTTTCTATGAGCGGAAGCAAGTAAACGCTAAAAGTGTCTAGTGACAGCTAAACCCGCTCCTGCGCTCGGCTACAACTTTATTTGACACGCGCAGACTGCCACAAATCCAGCCCTACGCGCCTTTGAAACTCTATTTCCTAACTCGCTTCGTTTTTTGTTTTAGCTACCCGTGCTAATCAGCCCTGCGATCATTGACAGTCCAGCTACTACGGCAGACTCCGTTCTTAGAGGTCGCGGACCGAGATGGGCTAGATTGAATCCATTGGTTCTGAGCGTGTTTCGCTCATCACCAGACCATCCCCTCTCGGAACCCACGGCTAAAACGATTTTCGAATACTCCATATCCATATCCAATAAGTGGATATGCGATTCATAATTGTCTAGAGCGATTCGCTCGACATCGCCCTCAAGCCCGGCAATCGAACCTTCAAGAGCCTTCCCGAAATAGACTTCAGGAATTCTCGTGGCAAAGGCCTGGGCCGCTCCATCCAAGACATGCCTTTTCCATTCTCCTGAACTCCAGAGTCGCGATTCCGCATAGGAGGGTTCGCTTCGATCGGTCTGAACAAAGGACAAACGCCGAACACCTAAGCTAGTCGCTTCACGCAAGATTCTCCTGTTCGTCTGCGGTCGAGATAGCCCCACAATCAGCTCGATCGGATACAATGGAGGATCCGTTTCATTTAGCTCGAACTCGAGAATTAGATTGTCCTTGTCGATTCTCTCGACTCTCGCCTTCCCCCTAGGCCCATTTATCACACCTGCATCAAACGTGTCGCCAATTTCACGACGCAATACGTTAAGAATATGCTGGGATCGCGTATCTTGGCGATCCAAGGGCCGATAGACCTCATCCGCTTCAAATAAAACGAGATTCATCGCTCGCTAATTCTGGAGCAAGCCAGGAAGCCAAGTGGTCAGGAACGGAATATAGGTTATCAGTATGACTCCGATGACAAAGACCAACAACAAGGGTAATGAAGCCTTAATCACAACCGAGATAGGCTTTCCAAACCGATAGGAAGCCAGGAATAGGTTCATCCCAATCGGAGGCGTCAAGTAGCCTAATTGCAAGTTCGCTAGGAAAATGATTCCCAGGTGTATCGGATCGATCCCAAATACCACGCCCAACGGCACGATCAAGGGCACGATTACGATTATCGCAGAGAAAATATCCATCAAACAGCCCACCAGGACCAACGCGCCGTTTAGGGCTAGGAGAAATAGATACTTCGATTCGATCGTCACTTGGGCCCACTCGACCATACGGTCGGGGATCATCGCGAAAATCAGATAGTCAGTCAGACCCATCGCCACACCTAGGATCAGCAGAACGCCCCCTACAAGCAACCCACACTCGGCCATCATAGTGGGAAGCTCGGCTCTTACGCTGACGCCTCTCACTCTTTTCGCATCAACGAGATAGACAATAAACGCATAGAAAGCGGATACAGATGCTGCTTCAATTGGCGTAGCAAAACCGCTGAACAAAGCGAATAGAGCCACTATTGGCAGGAATAGCTCCCCCAAGGCCCCCACGAAAGCTTTCCATACTTCCACCCAATCAACCGGTGTCTGGTCGACACTGGTTTGCGGCTGTTTCCAAATGCCCCAAATGATCGTCATTACCACTAGCAAAGCCCCCGGGATGGCTCCACCAAGGAATACATCCTTTAGGGAAAGGCTTACTAACTTGGTATTCGTGGCGACAACGGCATAAAGGATCAACGGAAGACAGGGTGGAAACAGGACTCCCAAAGATCCGGCTCCTGTGAGCATGCCAATACTGGAGCGTTCTTTGTATCCAGCAGATTGCAGCACTGGCATCAGCAAGCCTCCCAAAGCGAGAACGGTAACGCCCGAGGCTCCCGTAAAGGTCGTGAAGAAAGCGCAAACCAGCACCGTAACGATTACCGCCCCGCCTCGTACACCGCCAAAGATCGACTGTATTAGCCTGATCAACCGTTTGGATGAATGGCCCTGAGCGAGAAAGTAGCCAGCCAAGGTAAACAGTGGTAGCGTCACCAAAAGAGGGTTGCTAATGAATCCATATAAGGTCTGGGCCTGGGTTTCGATAGTTATGCTAACCCGGTCCTCAGGGAAGTAGCCGCTCCACCCCCAGTTCATGATGAGGGCAGTCCCTCCAATAGCCACATAAAGCGGAGCTCCAGCGACAGTCGCCAAAATCAATAGTATCAGTAGAGGCCATACGAAATTCTCAACCTCTTCGAAAGGGTAAATAGCGAACATGATTAGCGCCACGCTAGCAACAAGAGGGATCCAACGTGACTTCCAGCTTGGAGAGCTGAACCAGACAATTCGGATCGCGAGTAATGCGAACCCGATCGGCATGATAGCCATAACCGCCCAGCCTGGAATTCCCCAAAAAATCACAACATCTCCAATTCCTTCCGTATTGATAAATCTGAAACAGCCGATCCCGATTACCACCGTAACAAATAATGCGAAGGAAGCGCTGAAGCCACGGGCAATCGCGGCCCATGAGCCCGTTAGAAAAGCAGTAAAGGTTGAAAGCGAAAGCAAGCGATTCTCGCGCGAGGCGATCGCTCCTCCGAGCATGGCCAAAAATAGGACTAGATGCTGCAAGAGCTCGGCGGAACCCGAGATGCCTGTATTGAACCGGCGCAACGCGATCTCGAGCAAGGGCAGCACCATCATTAACCCGAGTGAGATAGAAATGGCCCAGTCTTCGATTCGAGCCCATACCAAACACGATCGGCCATTCATCGACTCTATCTTCGAGCTCTTTTCTAGATTCGGGCCACTGGAAAGATCCTCATTTTCCACGGGCCATTGCTATTCCGTAGACCTGGAAAGGCAAGGGGATTTCAGAAACCCCTTTCGTCAATTACCCCCTGCTCTGTACTCTTGGAGGTGCTCTATAGCCTGATCCCAGATCTCTCCCGGCACTGTATTGTCCCGGATATGACCGTATGCTTCGGTGGAAACTAATTGCCATTGCTCCCGCAGGTTATCGTCCAACTGGCTGGACTTCAGTCCAAAACTATCAGCCATCACGCTAATCGACTCTTCGCTTTCCTGGCGTCCCGACACAGTCATTTCCCGGCCAGCTTCTTGAGCCGCCGCTTTCATCGCCGCCCTATCTTCTTCGCTAAACCGCTCCCACATGCGTTTCGAAATGACGATCGCTCCGATTATTGGAGTATAGTTGAAATCAAGCATGTAGGGAGCCGAGCTATACGTCTGACTAGCTAGGGCATAGAAGGGAGGCATAGGCACCGTGTCCACCAATCCCGTTGTCAAACTGGAAACGATTTCCGTACTCTCGATGGCGATAGGCCTAAATCCCATTTTCTTGAGCAGATCCGTTTGCTGCGGATCGCCCGACCACGTAAACAATTTGGACCGCCTCATGTCATCCGGGCTCAAGAGAGGGTCCTTGCTGAAGATCCGTACCCATCCGCTATCGATCCACGTCAATACCACAAATCCTTGATCAAGTATCCGTTTTTCTAGCACAGGGGTTAGTTTGTCCATGGCATACTCAAGCTCTTCGAAATCCCTATACAACAACGGCACTTTCTGGAACACAGCAACCCCATCATCGAT